>CP145875.1:341749-483274 GCA_041942865.1 Candidatus Dasytiphilus stammeri
GTATTAACCTTTAAAGATATAACTCTTAAGGTTCAAGATCTGTACAAATTAACCAAACTATTTTCTTACTTGATTTTCTGATAATGCACACCCAAATGTTAAAGAACTAATTCACATAAACATCTTACTATAAGAGATATTTCATTACAATAGATTCAGAGTAACTATATATAATATATTATTTCAATAATAGCGGCTCAAGTATTTTAAAACCATAGCGTTGTAATACCAAAAATTTTTGTTGTGAATTATTGGTAAAATCTATACAAAATGCTGTATTAGTACCTTTAATAATTTTTTGTAAAGGAATATGTTTTAATAGTAAATCTATTTGACGTGCTACTGCAACACTTGAATCTAAGATTTTAATTACTCTTGGGAAGATCTGATATAACTCTTCTGTTAAAAATTGGAAATGTGTGCACCCCAGAACAATAATATCAGGATGTTGATCTTTAATCAACCATGTTTTTAAGATATTTTGTAATTTATCGATAGATATAGGTATATTTTGTAATTTATTTTCGGCTAATGTTACTAATTCTAATGAACCAAACATTAAAGTTGTATATTTTGAAGCAAACTTTGCTATAAGTTCATGTGTATAAGATTGTGAGATAGTTGTTGGAGTGGCTAACAATCCTATTATACCATTACGTGTTAACTCCGCAGCTCGTTTAATAGCCGGTACTACACCAACTATGGGAAACTTAAATTGAGCACGTAAACTAGAAAGTGCTACAGTACTAACTGTATTACAAGCAATAACTACCATATCTAATAAATATTTATTAGATATCTCTGATATAATTTTTTCTGCTCGTTGTATGAGAAATTTATCTTCCTTATTACCATAAGGAAAATCCACATTATCAAAAACATAAAAGTAATGTACATCTGGTAATATTTTACGTATTTCATGGTATACCGAAATACCACCCAATCCAGAGTCAAATATTAGTATTCTGTGTCTTCTGATAAGAACCGTTTCCTTGTAACAATTATTTTGGTATGATAATGACATATTTATTAGATAATATAAATTAAATATTACTTTTAGCACGTACACCTAAAAAATGACAAATTGCATAAATAATTTCTGATCTATTAAGAGTATAAAAATGAAAATCTTTGACACCTTCACTACTTAAAATTTTAACCATATCTATAGCTAAATTGGCTCCAATTATTTGATTAGTTTCTGAATTATTTTCTAAATTTGAAAATAAAATCTTCATCCATCTTGGAATATGGACATTACTCATGGTCGTAAATTTTATTATCTGTGTTAAATTTAACACTGGTAAGATACCAGGTACAATTTCTACATCAATACCTACAGCTACACATCTATCCCTAAAACGTAGATAATTTTCTACCTCAAAAAAAAATTGGGTTATAGCCCTAGAAGCCCCAGCATCTATCTTACGCTTCAGATTAATCAAATCTGACTGGGCATTTTTAGCTTCAGGATGAACTTCAGGATACGCAGCTACAGAAATGTCAAAATCTCCTATAGTTTTTAATAATGCTACTAAATCTGCACCATACATGGCTGGATTATTTTTTCCTATTGGTAAATCACCTCTGAGAGCAATAATATGACGTATTCCATTATTCCAGTAATTTTGGGCAATTTCTATTAGCTCCGCCCTAGTTCGATTAATACATGTTAAGTGTGGAGCAGTTATAAGCCCAGTGCGGTCTTTAATTTTTTTTATAATACGGTTAGTACCTTCTATTTTTCCCAAGGTGACACCAGAAGTGACTGAAACAAATTTCGGTCTTAATTTACTAAGAATATCAATTGATTTCCATAAGATTTGTTCCATTTTTAATGTTTTAGGTGGAAAAAATTCAAATGAAATATTTACTTTTCCATTTAATTCTACCAAACGCTGATTCAGCACTGAAAGCTGAGAAACATACAAAGAACTCATATCCATTCCTTTGTTGATTTTAGATATACAAAACTTAAAATAAAGGAGTAAAGAGGTTAAATGTCAGCTTATGATTTGAAGGTATAAATAAAATCATTAAATTTAACAATGATTATTTCGGATTTTCATTAATATCTAAATCAATAAATTTAATATTTCAGCCAAGTAAGTTTTTACCAGATATTTAAGCAATATATCTAAATGCTTGATCTAAATCATTAATTAGATCTTCATGATTCTCAATACCTGTAGAAATCCGTAACAACATATCCGAGATTCCTGCCTCTTGGCGCGCTTTTTTTGACATAGCAGCATGTGTCATAGTAGCAGTATGCGAAATAAGACTTTCTACACCTCCTAAAGACTCAGCTAAACTAAATAATGTTAAGCTATTAAGAAAATCCTCGATGGTTTGTTGATTACCATCTAGTTCAAAGCTTAACATAGCACCAAATCCTTTTTGTTGACGTACAGCAAACTTGTGTCCATTATTTTCCGGTAATGAAGGGTGATATATTTTTTTTACATGTAATTGTTTTTTTAAATAGTTTACTATAGCTAAAGCATTTTTTTGTGCTATTGCGATACGTGCTCCTAAAGTGCGCAATCCTCGCATGAGCAGATAAGTATCGAAGGCGGCTCCTGTAACACCAATATTATTGGCCCACCAAGCAATTTCTTTTAAAGTATCCGCATCCTTAGCAACTACAACTCCGGCAATAATATCTGAATGTCCATTAAGATACTTGGTACAGGAATGGATAACTAGGTCCGCTCCTAGTTTTAATGGATTTTGTAAAATTGGACTTAAAAAAGTGTTATCTACAACACTAATAGCTCCTACGGATCTAGCAGCATTACAGATATAAGGTATATCTACTACACGCAATAAGGGATTACTAGGACTTTCTATTAAAACTAATTTTGGTTCTCTTGTCAACACCTCATTAAATGCTATTTTATCTCCTTGATCAATAAATATTACTCGGTATATACCTCTCTTACTAAGACTATCAATCATCCGATAACTACCTCCATAACAATCGTGAGGTGCTATCATTAAATCACCAGGTTTTAAATATATTATACAAACTAAATGAAGTGCTGCTATACCACTATTAGTTATAACGGCTCCTGCTCCTTGTTCTAATTCGGCAATAGCTTGCTGTGCCATATCACGTGTTGGATTACTGCGGCGTGAATAATCGTGCGTACGAGGCTGATTATAACCATAAAAATTATAGGTACTAGAAAGATGAATCGGTGGAACTACACTACCATATTGTTGATCATTATTCAAACCGCTGCGGGCTGCAATGGTTTCTACTTTACATATCATAATAATTAGTCTTCCTACAAAAATCTTTCTTATTGTGTAGAGTAAACATTGGTATTATAGAGGTCAATAAATTTAAATTTATTGAAATGTAAAAAAATTGTTTATTAATAAATATAGATAATCTATTTAGCCGAATTAATATTAAAACGTCGATTAAATAATTCAACCCGACCTTGCGTATCTATTATACGTTGTTTACCAGTGTAAAATGGATGACATTGGCAACATACATCTAAATTAAGATCGTTGTTTAAAGTAGAGCCAACCTTAATCAAATTACCACAAGAACAAATTGCGGTAATATATTTATAATTTGGATGAATATTTTTTTTCATATAAATTTCTTAACTCCTAAATTAATAAAAGAACAACATATCCGTATATTCAATACGATGGTTAAAATAGATAATATAGATAAATTATCTACTTATATTGGTTAATTTTATGTTAATTGTTCAGGTAGCAATTTATATTCCATTAACAAAATATTTTGATTATTTACTACCATCACATCTTAATACGGTAATAGGTGCTAGAGTTAATGTACCTTTTGGTAATCGTAATGTTACTGGTATAGTAATAAAAATCAAGAATTACAGTAACTTACCTATTAGAAAATTAAAACCTATTCATAATATAATTGATAATAAATCTTTATTTCCTAAGTCATTATGGCGCATACTAACCTGGGCAGCAGATTATTATCATAATCCACTAGGAGAAGTCATTTTTAACGCGCTTCCAATATTCCTAAGAAAAGGACAACCAGTTATACCGCCCCAAATGTGGTATCTTACTAAGATGGGTAGAGATATTTCATTAGATACTCTGAAAAATCATCCTAAACAGCAACAAGCTATAGCTACTCTTAAAAAATCTGCTATATATCATTGTGATATATCACAATATAATTTGAATATAAAAACTTTAAGAGCTTTATGTAAAAAAGGATTATCTCATCTAGACTATCAAGTTAAAAGTGTAAATAAATGGAATAAAAATTTATCAATATCTAACAAAATATTAAATTTAAATACAGAACAGATTACTGCTATTAATGCTATTCGTAAATCAGATAATTATTTTACCGCGTGGTTGCTTGATGGTATTACAGGTTCGGGAAAAACAGAAGTATACCTTAATATTATAGAAAATATATTGGTTAGAGGTCAACAGGTTTTAGTCTTAGTGCCAGAAATTGGGTTAACACCACAAACTATTAAGCGTTTTAGAGAACGTTTTAACGTACCTATAGAAGTTTTACACTCTAGTCTTAATAATTCAGAAAAATTTAAAGTTTGGTTCAAAGCGAAGCAAGGAGAATTAGCAATTATCATTGGTACTAGATCTGCTTTATTTATTCCTTTTGCTGATCTGGGAATAATCATCATAGATGAAGAACACGATATTTCTTATAAACAACAGGACACGTGGTGTTATCATGCACGAGATTTAGCTGTATTACTTGCCAAAGAAACTAATATTCCAATAATAATGGGTTCGGCAACGCCCGCTTTAGAAACATTATATAATGTACGTATTGGTAAATATAAAAAATTAAAACTTAGTAAACGTGCTGGTAATGCCGGTTTATGTAAACAATTACTAATCAATTTAAGAAGTTTAAAATTACAATCTGGTCTATCTCCTCTACTAAAAAAACATATAACAAAACACTTACAGGGTAATAATCAAGTATTACTTTTTTTAAATAAAAGAGGATTTTCAACATCCCTTGTATGTCATGAATGTGGTTGGATTGCTGAATGTCTACGTTGTGATCATTGTTATACTTTACATCGACAGGATAGCCAGTTACGCTGTCATTATTGTAACAGTAATCATGAAATTCCTTATCAATGTCTCCAATGTAGTAAATCAAATTTAATTCCAGTTGGGTTAGGAACGGAGCAACTAGAAATAAATTTGTGTACTATGTTTCCAAATATACCTATTTCACGTATTGATAGTGATACAGTAAAGAATAAAAAAAATCTTCAAAATAAGCTCAATGAAGTGCAACTTGGGGGTGCTCGTATTTTAGTAGGAACACAAATGCTAGCTAAAGGTCACCATTTTCCTGAGGTAACATTAGTAGCATTATTAGATGTAGATGGTGCCTTATTTTCTGCAGATTTTCGTTCAACTGAACGCTTTGCACAACTTTATACACAGGTTGCTGGACGAGCCGGTCGTGCCAATAAATCTGGTGAAGTAATTTTACAAACCTATCATCCTAATCATCCCATATTAAATAGATTGTTGCATGATGGTTATCATTCTTTCGCAACTAAAGCTTTGCATGATAGAAAAAATAGATCACTACCTCCATATACTAACCACGTTAGGATTCGTGCGGAATCTTATGAAAATACTAAAAGTCGCAGATTTATTTATAATTTAATGGAAATTTTAGATGGTAACCTATTAAAAAATGATGGATTATCTATTATTGGGCCAGCACCATCTTTAAAAGCCAAGTGCAATGGATTGTATCGTTGGCAACTACTGTTACAACATCATTCTCGTTACAAATTACAACAATTTATTAAAATTAATTTATCTTTAATTAATAATTTAGCCAAATTAAGTAAAATTAAGTGTTCATTTGATGTCGATCCCATTGAAAATTAACTCTATTAATAGAATACAGTTTGATGACTTTGTGAATAAATCCAAAATTATAACTATACTATGATTAAATCATAGTCATGCTTTATCATCAAAAAAGTTCAAGGTAAAATTAAAATTATTTTATGCCATTTAATATTCCAACACTTATTACTTTATTGCGGATGTTTTTAATTCCATTTTTTGTTTTGGCATTTTATTTACCCTTTAATTGGGCACCTTTATTTTGTGCAGTTTTATTCTCAACTGCTGCACTTACAGATTGGTTTGATGGTTATCTCGCCAGAAGATGGAAACAAACCACATATTTAGGAGCATTTCTTGATCCAGTAGCTGATAAAGTTATGGTAGCTATGTCATTAGTATTGATAGCAGAACATTTTCATGCATGGTGGATCACCCTACCTTCTTCAATTATTATTATACGTGAACTTATGATTTCGGCACTAAGAGAATGGATGGCGAGAAAAGGAAAACATTGCATCTTAGCGGTATCAAAAATAAGTAAAATTAAAACTATCATTCAAATGATGGCATTATTTGCATTACTCTGGCGTCCAGATCAATTTATAGAACAATGTGGCATTGTGACTTTGTACATTGCCGCAATATTGACATACTGGTCAATGTTTAAATATTTTCAGGCTGCTAGTCAATATTTATTTGCTACTGAACAATTTGATATCAATAATCAATGATAATTATATTGACTCGTTAGATCAAATCAGTAGAATCTACAAATATATACGATATTCTTGATAAATAAGGAAAATTAATAAATAGGCGCGTTGGCAGAGTGGCTATGCAACGGATTGCAAATCCGTCTACCTCGGTTCAATTCCGGGACGCGCCTCCAGTTAATGTTACCCGGATGGTGGAAACTGGTAGACACAAGGGACTTAAAATCCCTCAGCCATATGGCTATGCGGGTTCAATTCCCGCTCCGGGTACCATTCACTTAATTTTGAGTAACCATAATGAAATTAGTTTTGAGTAAAATATTGATAACTTTTTAATATAGGATAGAAATTAATCAGTTGGGAATACACCTTAATTATTTACTCTGATAAATCAAAATAATATAATTATGAAAAACATTTCAATATAACTAAAAATTGACCTAGTTTTATAATATTTTATAAGTCGCTAAATCAATCAATTAATTAAATTCAAGAGAGTGATATATGTCCACTGAACATGTTTTGACAATGTTGAACAAACATGGCATTAAGTTTGTTGATCTGCGTTTTACTGATACTAAAGGTAAAGAACAGCACGTTACCATACCATCACATCAAGTGAATCAGAATTTTTTTGAGCAAGGCAAAATGTTTGATGGTTCTTCTATTAGAGGATGGAAATGGATAAATGAATCTGATATGATTTTAATGCCAGATACTAGTACAGCTGTCATTGATCCTTTTTATGAAGAACCTACCTTGATAATTCGTTGTGATATTATTGAACCCAATACCATGCAAGGATATGGACGTGATCCGCGTTCCATTGCCAAACGTGCCGAAAATTTTTTATGTTCGTCAGGAATTGCCGATCTTGCTTGGTTTGGTCCAGAACCTGAATTTTTTTTATTTGATGATATTCGTTTTGATAGCAATGCATCTGGTTCTTTCGTTACCATTGATGATATTGAAGCTTCTTGGAATAAGAATAAAAAATATGAAAATGGCAATAAGGGTCATCGACCAAAAATGAAAGGTGGATATTTTCCGGTACCTCCAGTAGATTCTTCACAAAATATTAGATCTGCTATATGTCTAACTATGGAACAAATGGGATTAATCGTAGAAGCACATCACCATGAAGTAGCGACGGCAGGCCAAAATGAAGTAGCCACTAGGTACAATACCATGACTAAAAAAGCTGATGAAATTCAAATATACAAATATGTAGTACATAATACTGCATATGCGTTTGGTAAAACTGCTACTTTTATGCCAAAACCTATTATGGGAGATAATGGTTCAGGTATGCACTGTCATATGTCATTATCTAAAAACGGAACCAACCTATTTGCTGGTGACCAATATGGTGGACTGTCTGAAAATGCACTTTTCTATATTGGGGGGATAATCAAACATGCCAAAGCAATCAATGCGATTTCTAATCCTACTACTAATTCTTATAAACGTTTAGTTCCAGGTTATGAAGCTCCAGTCATGCTTGCTTATTCTGCAGGCAATCGTTCGGCATCTATCCGCATTCCCGTCGTTAACAGGGCGAAGTCTCGTCGCATTGAAGTGCGATTTCCTGACCCTGCAGCTAATCCATATTTAGCTTTTTCGGCTTTACTCATGGCTGGTTTAGACGGAATTTTTAACAAAATTCACCCTGGTGATGCCATGGATAAAAATCTTTATGATTTAACGGAGATAGAAGGAGATCAGATTCCTCAAGTTGCAGGCTCACTTGAAGAAGCTCTGAACGCATTAAATAGCGATCGTGAATATTTAACGCGTGGCGGAGTATTTACTAATGATGCTATTGATTCTTATATTTCACTATGTTCTAAAGAGATAGAAACAGTTCGTATGACACCTCATCCAGTAGAATTTGAACTTTACTATAGTGTTTAAAAATTGTTCCTGGAAAACAGATTCAACTTATCTAAGTTGAATCTGTAAATTCACTAATGATTTTCACCTACCATTTTAAATGATTAGATTGATACATTAATTGTTTCAATTCATAATGTTTGAATAACAAAAATAATTTTTTTATATCTGGTGTTTTTAGCGCTAATTCATCATGATTAACTTTAATCTCAATATCAGTCTTGATAGTAGCAATTTTTCGATAAATCCTCGCAAGATCTTGATGTTTTTCTAGATTAGCTGCTATTAGTTTAGCACTCCTAAAAGACATATTTTTAATTTTATTAAGATGATTTAAAATTTTATTAAGATTACCTATTTCTAATAATAGTTTCTGAGCTATTTTTACTCCTATACCTGGAACCCCAGGTATATTATCAGAAACATCTCCCATCAAAGCTATGAGATCAATAATAAGATAAGGCGGAACTCCATATTTATCTTTAATTTCCTGAGGTCCAAGGATTTGAATTTTATTAATAATCATGATATTTGATGTAACTAACTGTGCTATATCTTTATCAATACTACTGATTAAAACCATGTATCCTTGTTTACTTAGTTGTTGTGATAAAGTTCCAATAATATCATCGGCCTCAAATCCAGATTTAGCCATTGTATAAATGCCCATAGCTCTTAAAATATCATATATAGGCTTAATTTGAACAAATAGCTGTTCTGGCATAGTTGGCCGATTCAACTTATATGTAGGAAATAAATCATTCCGGAAATTTTTTCCTCTTACATCAAAAACTATTACCATCTTACTTGGTTTATATTGTTTTAATAAACTAGATAACATATTAAAAATACCATATAGAGCTCCGATAGGTTCACCTTTACTATTAATAAGTAGAGGTAAAGCATAATAAGCACGATATAAATATGAAGTTCCATCTATTATAATGATGGATTTGTTAGGCAAATTAATTTGTAATCTTTTCATACATCAAAAGGTACCTAGCAAAGTTAAATAATGTAAATTACAGGTAAATCTCATTATATTACTTTAATATTTTAAGTTTTTTTGATTAGAAATTTAATTATATTGGCATATAATTGCGAATAACTATATATGGAATCATATGTAGGATTCATAGATTCCTGTAAAATCAGATATTTACCGGCTACCACTATGCTAGGAATACCATGTAGTTGAACAGTATCTACGGCTTTATTCTGTTTAAATACTAAGAATTTTACCATAAAACTATTCAAAACCGCATCATAATCCTTACCATTGATACCGTTATCAATAAATACATTACGTATATCATTTGGATAATGTATACTTTTAGTATTCATAATACCATCAAATATTGGTGTAATCATTTTATCTTCTACACCTAAAGCGATGGCAACACTCCATGCTTGAGTTAATGCTCTTCCTAGGTTTCCTCCTAATAAAGAGACGTGATATCTAATTAATTTTACATGTTTGGGCAATTCGTTATTTACTATTCTACTGACATGATAAATAGACTCAAATTGATAACAGTAAGGACATAAAAATGAAAAAAATTCCACCACTTTAGGGATGTTCATTACTGGTTTATCAAGTATAATATAATGTTCTTCCTTATTTAAGGAAGTTGCCGATATACTAGTAATAAAAATCATTCCAATCAAGCTAATTAACATTGCTTTCATAAAAAACCTCTTAAATAAAATTCCTAACACGAGCTTTCTGTATCTTAGTACTAAGTAAATTATGTAAAATCTTTTATTAAGCAGAGATCTATTAATTAGGATAATTTATCCTAAAATTAACTTTTTACCCTGCAATTGATAACGTAGTTCACAATCTTTATTGATAAAATAATGATAAAGAGGTTGTAAAATTGATTCAGCTTTAACTAGTAATTCTTCAAATTCTTTTTCTGGATCCGAAAGAAAAGTTATCGCTCCACCTGCACCAAATTTAACCTTTTTTCCATCATAAGATAAACTTCGTATGGCAATATTTAGATCAGCAATCCGATTAAAACCTAAGTATCCAATACTACCACAATATACACCACGTGAAGATTGTTCAAGACAGTTAATCAGTTGCATACTACGATATTTCGGGGCTCCTGTAATAGATCCACCTGGAAAGGTTACTCTTAATATATCTATTAAACTACACTCGGGTAGTAACTTACCTTCAATAGTACTCACCATTTGATGAACTGTTCTATAGCTTTCTATATTCATTAATTTAGTAACAGATACACTACCTGGAAAGGATACTTGACGTAAATCATTTCTCATCAGATCAACAATCATCAAATTTTCAGCTCGGTTTTTTTCTGAACCTGCTAGACGTTGTGCGCTTTCAAAATCTAACAATACATTATTTGAACGACTAGAAGTACCTTTTATAGGTTTAGTATAAATTGTACCTGAGGCATCAACTTTTAAGAATTGTTCTGGTGAAGTACTTAAAATACAGTTATTACCATTTTTTATAAACGCTCCAAAGGGAGCTGGATTATCCTTGCGCATAAATCGATACAAGTTAACTGGATCTAAAAAAGCCTCAAAAGATAATAAATTACAAAGGCATATTTCATATGATTCTCCATCACAGATATAATCTTTACAACGTCTAATCGATTCCAGATATTCTGGATAACTTGCATTGAGATCAATAGTAATCTTGTTTACCGACAAAGAGTTATATGAATCAACTTTATGATTAATTTTATATAGATCTTGTCGCATTTTTTTTATCCATTCTTGAGCTGAAGTATCTTTATTATGATTTCCTAAAGCTACCAACCAGATTAATCCTGTAGTATGATCAAATGCTATAAATTGTTCTACGCGCATCCATATTGCATCAGGAATATTATTTTGATATGAGGCGATACCAGTAAATACTGATTTCATTTCATAAGTCATAAAACCGATATATCCACCGCGAAATTCAAATGGAACTTCATCATTCGAGTCGACAATTACTGATTGTAGTTCTTGATCTAAAAAAGCTACTAAATTAGCTCCGGAATTTTTAATTTTATGACTATGATCCAGATAACATTTTAAAATATTGCTTTGGTCATAAATTGAACCCATAAAAGAAAAGCGAGACATTTCCCTATTAACACATTGGCTATCAAGCCAGAAACAGTGATCATGGCTATAGAATAAATTTATAAAAATATCTTCAGGTGTTAATGGTATGGTAATTTTTTGACAGAATAATCGTTTCTTTTGAGTTTTTTCATTAGTAATACAATTTTTACGATTATAATATATCTTATAATTGCTCCCGATGCTATCTGTAGAATTTTTAATATAACTTTTTACAAGAGTTTTAAAATTATGGAAAATTTGTTTTCCATATTCAGATAGGATTGATTCAGGATGAAACTGAACTCCCCATTTGGGATATTTAATATGTTCTATTCCCATAATAATACCAGATTGTGTTCTTGCAGTAATTTTTAATTTATCCGGAAAATTAATTGGACTCACCATCAGCGAATGATAACGAACAGCTTCAAATTTAGTAGGAAGATTTTTAAATAAACCCTGCCCAGTATGATATATTGTAGACCTAAAACCATGACATGGGCTTGGTGCTTTGACAATATTAGCACCGTAGTGATAAGCTAAACCCTGAAATCCCAGACATACACCAAGAATTGGTATCTCATTTTGTGCCAATGCTTGACGTGATATGTAGAAATTATTTTCGTTAGTAACGGAACCTGGTCCTGGAGAAATAATAATTGAATGAATCTTTCCTTGTTCTTTTATTTCATTCCAAGAATATTGATCATTTCGTACTACTAAAGGTTCTGTTTTAAAAACTAGCGATACGTAATCAACTAAATTCCAGGTAAAAGAATCATAATTATCTATTATTAAACAACGCAACTTTTTCTCCTATTAATAAATAATATTTTATAAATCTGCTCTTAGTAATTCTTGGAAATCTATTTAAAACTTGAAATCAATCTCTAAGATTAGGAGGTAATATGCCTACAATATCTCAAAATTATCCAATACGTCGAGCAATAATTAGTGTTTATAATAAACAAGGAATCTTAGAATTTGCTAGAGCTCTTGTTAAAAGAGGTGTTGAATTAATGGCTACTGGTGGAACTGCAAGATACTTAACTGATGATGGGTTAAAAATTCAAGAAATTTCAGAATATACAAATTTTCCTGAAATAATGGACGGTAGAGTAAAAACTCTACATCCTAAAATTCATGGGGGAATTCTGGGCAGACCTGGTTTAGATGATTACATGATGAAGCACCATGCAATTCTACCAATTGATATGGTTGTTGTAAATTTTTATCCTTTTTTAGATTTAGCAGGAAATCATAACTACACATTAGACCAGGCTATTAAAAATATCGATATCGGAGGGCCTGCTATGGTCCGTTCTGCCGCGAAAAACTATAAACGAGTAGTAATTATTGTAGAAAATAGTGATTACCAAACTATTATCAATGAAATGGATAATCACTCAATTAAACTTGAGACTCGTTTTAAATTAGCGATAAAAGCTTTTAGTTTAACCGCAATTTATGATAATCAAATTGCGGATTATTTAAGAACAATAGAGTTAAGGGAGAATACTGATAAATTTAGAAAATTACCAAAACAAATAAAATTATCTTTGATAAAAAAACATAATCTTAGATATGGGGAAAATTATCATCAAACTGCTGCGATTTATGTAGACCAAATTAATTTTAATCATGAAACATCTGTAGCAACTGCTGTGCAATTACAAGGTAAGCCAATGTCTTATAATAATATTTATGATAGTGATACTGCATTAGAATGTGTTAAAGAATTTAATTCTCCTGCATGTGTCATAGTAAAACATGCCAATCCATGTGGTGTAGCATTGGGTAATTCAATTGTAGAAGCATATGAACAGGCTTGGAAAACAGATCCTACTTCAGCTTTTGGAGGTGTTATCGCTTTAAATCGAACTTTAGATGAAAAAACTTCATATTCTATAATTAATCATCAGTTTGTGGAAGTAATTATAGCACCTTTAGCAAGCTCTAAAGCAGTAGAAATTATTGCTACAAAGCCAAATATACGTTTACTGATTTGTCGCCAGGACATTTTGCAACCGCATAACTTTACAAGTTTAGATTTTAAAGTGATTAAAGGTGGTATATTAGTTCAGGAACGTGACAACTGCCGCTTAGAAGAAAAAGAATATAAAATAGTAAGTGATCGTAAGCCAACTATAACAGAACTTACTGATGCCTTTTTTAGCTGGAAAGTAGCCAAATTTGTTAAATCTAACGCCATTGTTTATGCTAAAAATAATATTACTCTAGGTATAGGGGCAGGACAAACCAGTCGTATCTACTCTACTAAAATAGCTAACCTAAAAGCTCATGATGAAGGTTGCAATCTTAAAGGAGCAGTCATGGCATCTGATGCCTTTTTACCATTCAGAGATAATATTGATTCAGCTGCCTCAATAGGTATAACTTGCGTAATCCAAAGTGGTGGGTCAATACGTGATAATGAAGTAATTGCCGCTGCCAACCAACACCATATTGCTATGATATTTACTGGCATTCGTCATTTTCGTCACTAAATATAAAATTTATTAAATGAAAAGGGGCATTACGCCCCTAAGTCATTGCTTAACAGCTTCCTTTAAAAGCTTACCAGAAATAAATGTTGGTACGTTACCAGCTGCAATTTTTATTGGTTGTCCTGTTTGAGGATTACGTCCTATTCTTTCAGCACGATAATGAACTTTAAAGGTTCCAAAACCTACTAATTGTACAATCTCACCGGATTTAAGTGATTCAGTAATTGCAGCTATAGTAGATTCTAATGCCGTTTTAGCTTGAGATTTAGATAAATCTGATTTTTCTGCAATGATGTCGATAAGTTGAGTTTTGTTCATAAATTATCCTTACAATATCTTCAGTGACATTATCTTATTCTGACTAATTTCTTAAGATTAATACTTAAACTACTTACTATCTTTGTAGCATATCTATGCTAATAGATAAAATCTTTTAATATCTAATCACCATATATCGATATAAATCAAGTATAAAATAACCACATAAAAATAAATTTATTCAATTGTGCTTTTCTTAAGCTATATTATTCATAATTTGCAACTTAGTTTTTTTAGTATCCAATCCTAACTTTAGGATTGTTTTGTATAATTCAAATATTTTAAACACGTCCGGGTAATTTTTTCCATATTAATTTTTTGCGGAGATAGCAAGGTTTTATACAATCGGCAGAAACTACATTTCCTTCTTTTAAAGCTGCAATAGCAAGAGGTAACATATCTTGTGCTATAGGTATACCACAATTAACTGGAATAATATTAAAAACACCATCAAATAAATCATTATATATTTTCCATCCACTGCCAACTATACACCAATGACCACTTAATTTTGCAATATGAGATTTAATCTCCTGTGGATTTAATACTCGTTCTGTATTTTCTCCATTCCAACATGATTGTTTAACACGCTGATATTCTGCCCAGTATAATTCTCCCATATGCGCATCAATCGCTACTAATACCCTTTGAGCACCAAACATCTTCCAGGCTTTTTCTGCTAAAATAGCTAATGTCGAAATTCCAATAATAGATAAATTTATACCCAAACCAATTCCTTTAGCAACACTAATTCCAATGCGCAATCCAGTAAAACTACCAGGACCACGATTAACCGCAATTGCATCGAGTTGCTGCAATTCTATACATCTGTCGCTAAGAATATTTTGTATCATGGGTAGAATAAGTTGAGCATGTTCACGAGGATAATATTCATAAACAGAGTAAACTTCCTTATTATCTAATAAGGCTACTGAACATAGTTCTGTGGAGGTATCAATAGCTAAGATTCGCATAAGTGTCATTTATTGATTAATTATTAATTTATAATATTTAATTACTATCGATTTGTTAAAGGTTATTTTAGATATTGCTTTAAACGTAGAGCTTCAATGCGCTTTTCTAAAGTAGGATGGGACCTAAAAATTTCATTAATTGGAGATTGAAATTTTTTATTACGACCATTAATACAAAATTTTATTATATTTTTAGGTTCCTGCGGTTCAACAATAGTTTTTTGTAGTTTTTTTAAAGCCGCAATCATTTTTTCAATTCCCACTATTTGTGCCGAACCAGCATCTGCATAAAATTCCCGCTGGCGGGAAAAATACAGGCTAATTATACTCGCTAGTAATCCAAAGATCATTTCTAATGTTGATGAAGTCATATTATAAATAGTACTATTAAAAATTTGTATTTTGCCTTCTTTACTGTTAAATGATATTAATTCTGAAAAAATTTGAGCAATTACCCTAGAAATACCAATCACAAAAGTATTTAATACTCCCTGAAGCAAACTCATAGTAACCATATCACCATTAGCAATGTGAGATACTTCATGAGCCAATACTGCCTCGGTTTCATCAGGTTTCATATTATTAAGTAATCCGGTTGATAGCGCAATTAACGAAGAATTGCGATGTGCACCGGTAGCAAAAGCATTCATACTTGCAGCCTGATAGATCGCTACTTGTGGCATTTTAATACCAGCCTTATGTGCCTGTTGACTAACAGTTTTTAAAATCCAATCTTCAGTAGCGTTTACAGGATGATGAATTATCTTACCACCTACACTACGTAGTGCTATAATTTTAGATAGCAAAAGTGATGTCCATGCTCCCCCAAAACCTACTGAAATAGCTGTGATTAAAATGCTAGCTAAATTTTTCTTTTGAATACCAGTTATACTTATAATAATCCAAAATACTAACATTATACTAAAATTAGTTAGCAAAAAAAGAATCATCCGCTTCATCATAATGTTATGGATCCTATCAATTTCAACTTTGTGCAATAATTATATCATTCATTATTTTTTGCCAACTAAATTATTCAGGCAAAATATAATCTAACGAGATACATTTTACGAATTCAAATTATGAAAACATATCTTGGATTAACCTGTAATTTTATCTTAGTCCATTTATTAATAAATAAATCTTGCACCTCAATCTAAGATTAGTTACTTTGGTTTAGATTTTACAAATCTATGACATGCATACAATTTAATCACCATCATTATCTAGTTAGTGACTAACTAATCTAATTAGAATTTTAGATCATCTTTTAAAATAATTATTTTCTATAAATTTATTCAAATATAGCTCACCTAATAGTCTCATGAAGATTATTTCAGGGGTTCTTTTCTAAAAATATTAGAAAGGAGATAAACTCATGCGAGATAGTGTTCGTTTACGCATTGCCATGCAAAAATCCGGTCGTTTAAGTAATGATTCTTATGAACTTCTGACTCGCTGTGGGATTAGAATTAATTTACAACAGCAATGCTTAATTGCTTTTGCTGAGAATATGCCAATTGATGTTCTTAGAGTTCGGGATGATGATATTCCAGAATTAGTTATGGATGGTGTGGTAGATCTAGGTATTATTGGAGAAAATGTTTTAGAAGAAGCACTGTTAAATCGTTATTCTAAAGGAGAATATCCATGCTATGGTATGTTATATCGCCTAGATTTTGGATGCTGTAAGTTAGTACTTGCAATACCAATTTATGAGGAATATCAAGGTCCACAATGTTTACAAAATGCTAGAATTGCAACTTCTTATCCTAATCTATTAAAAAAATATTTGGATCAATACAATATTAATTTTAAAGCATGTTTATTTAATGGTTCTGTTGAAGTAGCTCCACGCGCTGGATTAGCAGACGCAATTTGTGACTTAGTATCTACCGGAGCTACTTTAGAAGCCAATGGGTTGAGAGAGGTGGAAGTGATTTATCGATCTCAAGCTTGCATTATTCAACGTGACGGAGAAATCTCAAGACCTAAAAAAACACTCATAGATAGACTAATAACCAGAATCCAGGCTGTAATTAAAGCTCGTGAATCTAAATATATTATGCTACATGTTTCTGGAGAAAGACTGGAAGAAGTAGTAGCTCTATTACCTGGAACTGAACGACCAACTGTATTACCTTTAGCTGGAGCCAAAAATAGATTTGCTATGCATATGGTGAGTAGAGAAACTCTATTCTGGGAAACTATGGAAAAACTTAAAGCACTAGGTGCTAGTTCTATATTAGTCCTACCTATTGAGAAGATGATGGAGTAATATTATGTATGATTTTACCAAAATTATTAATTGGGAAAAATGTAACAACCAGCGAAAAAATTGGTTGCTACAGCGACCAGCAATAAATATTTCTAATGCTATCAAGAAAACCGTATGCGAAATAATAAATAAAGTTAAAAAATATGGCGATGAGGCCCTATATGAATATAATCTTACCTTAGAAGGTATTAAATCTGAGACATTAGATATTATTTATGAAAAAACTGCCGATGCTAAAAACCATCTTAGTGAAAATTTAAAAAACGCTATTATCCACGCAGCAAAGAATATCACTACTTTTCATGGAGCGCAAAAATTAGTTGATATAGATATTGAAACTCAACCTGGAGTACGTTGTCAGCAAATTACGCGGCCAATTGCCTCTGTTGGACTTTATGTTCCAGGGGGTTCAGCACCTTTGTTATCTACGGTTTTAATGTTAGCAATTCCCGCTAAACTTGCTGGTTGTCAACGTATAGTACTTTGTTCTCCACCACCAATTACCTATGAAATCTTATATGCAGCACAGCTATGTGGTATAAAAGAAATTTTTCAAATAGGAGGAGCTCAAGCCATTGCCGCACTGGCATTTGGTACCGAAACTATACCAAAAGTAGATAAAATTTTTGGTCCTGGTAATGTATGGGTAACAGAAGCTAAAAATCAAGTTAGACAGTATGGTATTGCTATTGATATTCCAGCCGGACCTTCTGAAGTATTGATCATTGCTGATTCTGGCGCCAATCCACAATTTATTGCTTCGGATTTACTTTCACAGGCTGAACATGGTGCTGAATCACAATCTATTCTTTTGACACCGGATCGCACTTTAGCTGAAATGGTAGTTCAATCACTAATCACACAATTAAATAATTTACCAAGAGCAACCATTGCTAGAAATTCACTCAAAAGCAGTCGTTTAATCCTTACTACAAATTTACGTAAATGTATCGAGATCAGTAATCAATATGGTCCGGAACATCTAATGATTCAAACTCGTAATGCTCGAAAAATTTTCGATCATATTGTAAACGCTGGTTCAGTATTTTTAGGTAATTGGTCACCAGAATCAGCTGGAGATTATGCATCTGGAACTAATCATGTACTTCCTACATATGGTTATACATCAACTTATTCTAGTCTTAGTGTTCTTGATTTTCAAAAAAGAATAACAGTTCAAGAATTAACTACAGATGGACTTATGCATATTGCCACAACCGTTGAAACTCTGGCTTCAGCAGAAAATTTAATGGCACATAAAAATGCGATCTCTCAAAGGATTAATGCAATTAAGGAAGCATTATGAAACATACAATTACAGAACTAGCTAGATTAAAAATTCGTACCCTTAAACCATATAATTCGGCACGTAAAATTGGTGGTAACGGGGATATTTGGCTAAATGCTAATGAATCTCCATTCCCTGCAAAATTTAATTTATCATTAAAAACATTTAATAGATATCCAGAAAGTCAACCTAAAGAAGTTATTTTACGTTATTCAAATTATGCTAAGGTATCATCTAACCAAGTATTAGTTAGCCGTGGAGCGGATGAAGCAATTGAACTTCTAATTCGTACTTTTTGTGAACCTAGTGTAGATACAGTATTATTTTCTCCACCAACTTATGGCATGTATGCTGTAAGTGCCGAAAGTTGTGGTGTAGAATCTATTCAGATCAATCCACTAAAAGGATGGCAAATAAATTTAGCTGCGATTGAAGAGCAATTAAATAAATTTAAATTGATTTATCTTTGTAATCCAAATAATCCTACAGGAAATCTCTTAAATATTGAAGATATTCGTACTTTACTTAAGATGACCATGGAACAAAAAGCATTAGTTATTATTGATGAATCATATATTGAGTTTTGTGCTCATGCTAGTATCACAGCATGGATCCATGATTATCCTAATTTAGTAGTATTACGTACGTTATCAAAAGCTTTTGCACTAGCTGGTATACGTTGTGGATTTGCTATAGCTGATCAAGAAATTATAAATCTTTTGTTGAAAGTGATCGCTCCCTATCCACTTTCTATCCCAGTTGCTGATATTGCCACTCAGGCCTTAAGCGAATTTGGAATTACTAGAATGCGTAATAATGTCAAAAAAATTATTCAAAACCGAAATTGGCTAATTCAAGCACTACATAATTGCTCATGTGTTGAGAAAGTCTTTAATAGCGAAGCTAATTATTTGTTAGTAAAATTTCATAAGGCGCCAATAGTTTTTCATCATCTTAGTAATCAAGGAATTATTTTAAGAGACCAAAGTGAACAGAGAGGGCTTGTAGATTGTTTGCGAATTACCATAGGAACTCGAAAGGAATGTGTACGTGTGATTACTGCACTACAATATTTAAATATTAATAGAAATTAATAGGTTTTTATGAAGTATAAAGTATTATTTGTAGATCGTGATGGGACTTTAATTACAGAACCTTATGATTTTCAAGTGGATAGTATGGCTAAACTATCATTTGAACCAGGGGTAATTCCTGCATTATTAATGTTACAAGATGCAGGTTATCAATTAGTTATGGTAACTAATCAAGACGGTCTAGGGACCAGCAGTTTTCCCCAAAGTGCATTTCAAGATCCGCATAATTTTATGATGAAAATATTTAATTCACAGGGAATTAATTTTAAAAAAGTTTTAATTTGTCCCCACTATCCAGCAGATCATTGTGAGTGCCGGAAACCCAAAACAAAAATGCTAAAGCAATATCTAGAAGATAATTTGCTTGATAAATCATCCAGCTATGTTATTGGTGATCGGATAACCGATATGGAACTTGCTAAAAACATGGGATTGAAAGGTTTTCTTTACTGCAGAAATAAAATGAATTGGTTATTAATTAGCAGAAAATTAACTCAACCAGATCGTTATGGTGAAGTGATTCGCAATACTAAAGAAACAAATATTAATGTTAAAGTGTGGTTAGATCGTAAAGGTGATAATAATATTAATACGGGAATAGGTTTCTTTGATCATATGTTGGAACAGATTGCCATTCACGGTACTTTAATTATTTCTATATTAGTTAAAGGTGATATTTATATTGATGATCATCACACTGTAGAAGATACTGCTTTAGCTTTGGGCTACGCATTTCGTAAGGCTATAGGAAAAAAGAAGGGTATTAGACGTTTTGGTTTTGTCCTTCCAATGGATGAATGTCTGGCACGTTGTGTAATAGATCTTTCAGGACGACCTCATCTTGAATATCAGGCAAAATTTAAACATCAACAAGTTGGTGACTTAAGTACTGAGATGATAGAGCATTTTTTTAAATCAATATCTGATGCTATGGCATGTACTTTGCATCTAAAAACTATCGGCAAAAATGATCATCACAAGGCTGAAAGTTTATTTAAGGCTTTTGGTCGTACGATAGGTCAAGCTATTAAAATAGAGGGAAGTTTTATTCCGAGTTCAAAAGGAATATTATAATGAAATATGTAATTTTGGATACTGGTTGTGCGAATATTTTTTCTATTAAATGGGCTCTAAAAAGATTAGGTTATCGACCAAACATCAGTAAAGAAATCAATGTTATTAAGAATGCGGATAAATTGCTTTTACCTGGTGTTGGGACTGCTCAAGCAGTTATGAACCAACTGAAAAAGTATGAAATAGTAGAGTTACTAAAAAATTACACCAGACCTATACTAGGTATATGTTTAGGAATGCAAATCATGGGAATTCAAAGTGATGAAAATGGAGGAGTAGCTACAATTGGTATAATCTTACATCAAGTAAAAAAATTAGTTAATAATGACAATCCTATACCCCACATGGGTTGGAATATGGTGTCTATAAATAAAAAAAATCCTTTGTTTAAAAATATTGAAAATCATGCATATTTTTATTTTGTTCATAGCTATGCTATGCCACTAAATAATTTTACCATTGCAACATGTTACTATGGTGAAATATTTACAGCCGCAATACAAAAGGAAAATTTTTTTGGCGTGCAATTTCATCCAGAACGTTCGGGTTATGTTGGAGCACAATTACTCAAAAATTTTATTGAGATGTAACTTAATGATTATTCCAGCTTTAGATTTATTAGATGGCAAGGTCGTACGTTTATACCAAGGTAATTATTATAAGCCACTATATTATGATATTAATCCTCATTATCGTTTATTAGATTACCAGCAACAAGGAGCCCAAAGATTACATTTAGTTGATTTAAATGGAGCTAAAAATCCATGTCAACGCCAAATTGAGTTATTAAAAAAATTACTTGCACAAATTAATATTCCTGTACAAGTTGGTGGAGGAATTCGTAATTCTCATGATATTGAACTCTTACTCAAAGCTGGTGCAAGTAGTGTTGTAATCGGATCTCAAGCTATTTTGCAACCTAAAAAAGTTCAAAAATGGTTTAATAAATATGGAGGAGAAAAGATTGTTTTGGCATTAGATATTCGGATTTCTAATGATTATAAACGTAAAATTGTTGCTATTCAAGGATGGTTTACCAATACTGAGATTACATTAGAAGAAATTATCGATTCATTTATTCCATTTGGTTTACAGCATGTTCTTTGTACTGATATCTCCTGTGATGGTACATTAATGGGTGCTAATCTTGCATTGTACCAATCAATTATGAAAAATTATCCAACTATTGACTTTCAAGCTTCTGGAGGAATCGGTTCTTTACAGGATGTGCTATCTTTACGTAATTTTGGAATTCAAGATATCATTATAGGTCGGGCTCTTCTGGAAGGTAATTTTACACTTTATGAGGCTATTTCATGTTAGCTAAGAGAATCATTCCATGTCTTGATGTTCATAATGGGAAGGTAGTAAAAGGAATACAGTTTCGTAATCATATTATTATTGGAGATATTGTACCTTTAGCAAAATTATATGTTGAATCCGGTGCAGATGAAATAGTATTTTATGACATTACAGCTTCATCACATGGGTATACAGTTGATCTCAGCTGGATTTCACAAGTAGCAAAAGTAATCGATATACCTTTTTGTGTAGCCGGAGGTATCAACTCAGTTGAATGCGCCGCACAAATATTGGATCATGGTGCAGATAAAATTTCAATTAATTCTCCGGCATTGTCCAAACCATGGCTCATTACTAATTTAGCAGAACGTTTTGGAGTACAATGTGTTGTTGTTGGTATTGATACTTGGCATGATATTAAAAATAACAAATATTATGTTAAACAATATACTGGCGATATAAAACATACTCGTGTAACTAATTGGGAAACTTTATACTGGGTAAAAAGAGTCCAGAAATTAGGAGCCGGTGAAATTGTTTTGAATATGATGAATCAAGATGGTATAGGTAATGGCTATGATCTCTTACACCTCAAAGAAATACGTAAAATCTGTAATATTCCATTAATTGCTTCTGGAGGTGCTGGAACTATGAGACACTTTCTAGAAGCTTTTAAAATTGCTAGAGTAGATGGTGCGTTAGCAGCTTCGGTATTTCATAAAAATATTATCAAGATTACTGAATTAAAAAATTTTCTATACGTAAGAAATGTGGAGATCCGCAAGTGTTAATGATTAAATCTTTAGATAATCTTGATTGGATTAAAACTGATAATATGATACCAGCTATTATCCAACATGCTACTTCAGGTGAAGTATTAATGCATGCTTATATGAATAAGCATGCTCTTGAGCAGACGATAAAAATAGGAAAAGCTACTTTTAAATCAAGAACTAAGAAACGTTTATGGACTAAGGGTGAAACGTCGGGAAATTATTTACAGGTAATAAATATTATTCCAGATTGTGATAATGATGCATTATTAATACTGGTAAAACCACAAGGTTCAACTTGTCATTTAGGTAAATCTAGCTGTTTCGATTTTTCTAATCATAATTGGACATTTATTTATAATCTTGAAAAAACTATTAAAAACCGTCACAATGCTGATCCAAAACATTCTTATATAGCAAAATTATATGTTAGTGGTACAAAACGTCTGGCACAGAAAGTCGGAGAAGAAGGAGTGGAAACTGCGATTGCTGCTCTAAGCTCTAATCATCATGAATTGATAAATGAAGCCGCAGATTTATTTTTTCACTTGTTACTTTTACTTCACAGTAAAAAATTAGACTTTAGTTATGTAATCGATTGTTTACATAAACGATCTAAATAATCAAATATTTGTAAAAATTGTTAGATTTTATTAGCATTTAGGAAATTAACCTTTTAATCTTTATCAAGGCGACTCATAACAACACCTTGCTGTTTTTTATATTTAGAATCTTTTCTAGTATTATAAGGACGAGCGGCAGGTCCAGAAAGAGTTTCAAAACTCAACGCACCAATGAGCATTCCTGGTTTTAGTGCTAATGGTAGTTTTCCTGAATTATAACATTCTAGCACTAAACAACCCTGCCATCCAGGATCTATACGATGTGCTGTTACATGTATCATTAAACCTAATCTAGCTAATGAGGAACGACCATCAAGCCAACCTATTAAATTATCAGGAATGGTTACTGATTCCAAGGTAACAGATAGTGCTAACTCTCCTGGATGGATAAAAAAAGAATCATCTTTTGAAATATGAATTTCATTGCTCATAACTCTTTCAATAACATCATTTTGAGGCGAACTTAAATCAATATAAGGCACCAAATCACCACGGAAGGTACGAAATTTATTTCCTAGACGAATATCTACAGTAGCTCCATTGATTCTTTTTAATTGAGGTTTAGGATCAATGATCAATTTACCACTATTTAACCATATTTCGATATCACGATCACATAATTTCATTACTGTTTCTTACTCCCAATAAAACACTTGCTGGTTCATAAAAATTAATTGTTTTAAGTATTATATAGAGAACTATCTATATAGATTTTTTATTGTTCTTAGTATACATTAACTAGTGTACAAAATATAATATAAATGATGACTGTCTTTACGGACAAGTATGAGTATAATTATGTTAAAATCCGAATTACTTTCTCCAGCTGGTACATTAAAAAACATGCGTTATTGCCTGGCTTACGGTGCAGATGCCGTATATGGAGGTCCCCCTAGATATAGTTTGCGGGTACGTAATAACGAATTTAATCATGAAAATTTATCAATCGGCATTAAGGAAACTCATGCTATAAATAAAAAATTTTACTTAGTTCTGAATATTAATCCGCATAACTCAAAATTAAAAACCTTTATTCCAGATTTAAAACCGGTGATTGATCTTGAACCAGATGCGTTAATTATTTCTGATCCTGGTCTAATTATGTTAGTAAGAGAAAATTTTCCTAAGATGCCTATACATCTATCAGTACAAGCTAACGCTGTAAATTGGGCAACCGTAAAATTTTGGCATAATATTGGATTAAGTCGTGTAATTTTATCAAGAGAGCTTTCATTAGAAGAAATTGAAGAAATTCGTCAGCGGGTTCCTGAAATGGAATTAGAAGTATTTGTACATGGTGCAATATGTATGGCTTACTCTGGAAGGTGTTTATTATCTAATTATATTAATCATAGAGATTCAAATCAGGGAACATGTACTAATTTGTGTCGATGGAAATATCAGATTAAAGAAGAAACAAAAGATCTCCAAGATGGGATTATACCTAATTATAATATTTCATCTCATAATAATAAAGTTTTTAATATTAAAAATATTTCACCAAAATCTCTAAATGATAGAGATATAAAATCTATGACTGCTTTTGAAGATGATCATGGTACTTATATTTTTAATTCTAAAGATCTAAAAGCAGTAATGCATGTAGAACGTTTGATAAAAATTGGTGTAAATTCTCTTAAAATTGAAGGACGTACTAAATCTTGTTACTATTGTGCCCGCACCGCACAGATTTACCGTTATGCGATTGATGATGCAATATCAGGAAAACCATTTAACTATTATTTATCAGAAATGCTTAATGGATTAGCTAATCGTGGTTATACTGAAGGTTTTTTGCGTCGTCATACTACTGATCTTCTTCAGAATTATAATTCAGGTTCTTCTTTTTCTAATAAACAGCAATTCGTTGGTGAATTTACTGGTAAACGACGTGGAGAATTAGCACAAGTATTAGTTAAAAATAAATTTAATTGTGGTGATAATTTAGAACTTATGACACCATCTTTTAATACTACTTTAATCTTGAATAGTATGGAAAATGAGAATGCTAAATCCATTAACATTGCACCAGGAAATGGACATATAGTATGGATACCCATTTCTATAAATAAAAAACTTGATTATGCCTTACTAATACGTAATATACCTAATAATAGTAAATAATTAATAAAGCTTATGACAAAAATCTTTTTGGTAACATGTGCATTACCTTATGCTAATGGTTCAATACATGTTGGACATCTTTTGGAACATATTCAAGCAGATATATGGGTTCGTTACCAACGGATGAGAGGTCATCAGGTTTTTTTTATTTGTGCTGATGATGCTCATGGTACTGCGATTATGTTAAAAGCACAGCAACAAGGTATACAACCTGAGCATATGATTAATTTAATAGGTATAGAACACCAAAGAGATTTTGCCGGATTCAATATTAGTTATGACAATTATTATTCAACCCATACTAAAGAAAATTATGAATTTTCTATTTTAATCTATAATCTACTTGAAAAAAAAGGTTTCATCAAGAAAAGTGTTATTAATCAACTTTATGATCCAAAAAAAAGAATGTTCTTACCAGATAGATTTGTTATTGGAAACTGTCCCATATGCAACTCACCAGATCAATATGGGGATAATTGCGAAATTTGTGGTTCAATTTATAGTCCCATTGATTTAATTAATGCTAAATCTGTAATATCTGGTGTTACTCCTATTTTGCGTGATTCAGAACAGTTATTTTTTGACTTACCATTATTCACTAATATGTTAAAAAAATGGATATATTCAGGTTCTTTACCAGAACCGGTAGCTAATAAATTACAAGAATGGTTTAAAATTGGTCTAAAACCCTGGAATATATCACGCGATGCCCCATACTTTGGTTTTAAAATTCCTCGCACTAAAAATAAATATTTTTATGTTTGGTTAGATGCTCCTATTGGTTATATTAGTAGTTTTAAAAATTTATGTAATAAAAGAAATGATATATGTTTCGATGATTTTTGGAGTAATGATTCTCAGGTAGAACTATGTCATTTTATTGGTAAAGATATTATTTATTTTCATAGTCTATTTTGGCCTGCCGTGTTAGAAGCCACTGGTTTTCGTAAACCTAACCATTTATTTATTCATGGCTATTTAAAAGTTAATGGTAAAAAAATGTCAAAATCTAGGGGAAATTTTATTAAGGCGAGTACATGGTTAAAGTACTTAGATGCTGATAGTTTACGCTATTATTACGCTAGTAAACTTTCTTCAAATATTGAAGATATAGATCTTAATTTGCAAGATTTTGCTCAACGTGTTAATGCCGATATTATTAATAAAGTAGTTAATTTAGGATCACGAACCGCTAGTTTTATAAATAAAATATTTGGAGGATATTTAGCAATTCGCTTAAAAGATCCAACTTTATATGAATTTTTTATAAAATCAGCGGATAATATTGGTGATACTTTTTATCAACGGGATTTTAGAATTGCGATTCGTAATATTATGGCACTTGCAGATATAGCCAATTGTTATATTAACGAGCAGAAACCATGGATAGTAGCAAGAAATCCAGAACATTATACAGATTTACAAGAAATCTGTACGATGGGAATCAATTTATTTCGTGTGTTAATGATATATTTAAAACCCGTTGTACCAACATTAAGTGAACGTGCTGAAATTTTTCTAAATCATAAGTTAGAATGGAATTCTAAAGCTAAACCATTACTAGGTCATCACATTACAAATTTCGATAAACTGTATCAAAGAATACAAAGCGATAGTGTTAATAATTTATTAAACTATATAGAAATATAACCCCATAAATCTGGGGTTATATTTCTAAATAAAAAACTATGTTTAATAAAACCTATTATCGTCTATGTTCTATGTTCTATAACAGGATTTTTATCATCAATTTTTCCTATACTGATTTTCTGTGGTTTTTCTTGCTCAGGAATTTCATATTTAAGTTTAAGTTTTAACAAACCATTTTCTAATTTTGCACTCTGTACTTTTACACGATTATGAAGATTAAAACTTAGAGAAAATTCATCCCCAGAAATACCTTGATGTAACCATTTAACATGATTTTTATCTTTTAAAGATTCTTTTTCATGTTTACCACTAATAGTCAACTGTCCATTTTGTAATGAAATATCTAATTCTTTTTCTTTATATCCAGGAACACTAACTATAAGATGGTAATTATTTTCATTAGTCTGAAATAAATTATAAGAAGGAAAGTCTGAAAGTGGCGCATCTCCCGTTAAACGACTAAATAATTTATCTATACGATCAAAACGATCCGAAAAAATATTATCAGTTATACCGGGAATAACTGAAAAAGAACGATAAACCATAAAACCTCCCTAATCATAGATTGATACCGTACTTCAGTATATTTATCTTACTAATGAAGTAACGAAATAAATCCCTATTTTATAATTGGGGATCTTTACTAGTTTTTCAAGAGGTGCTAGAAACTAATTGTCATATATATATTATATTTTATATAGTTAGATTAGTAAAATTTTGAATTATTGATTAATAGCTAGTGGTGGAATATATACTATTCCCATATCCCATGGTTGTTCTATCCAAATATGTTGTGGAATCTTTATAACATATTTATCTATGAGATACTGTCCGGCTGGTTTAGCAAAGATTGTTACAAAATATGCTTTAGGATATATCTTACGAATTGTTCGTATCGTAACACCAGTATCTACTAAATCATCTACAATAAGATAACCTTGGCCATCATTATAATCAGTAGATTTTAGTAATTGAATATCACCCTGCATATCATGATTATAACTGGATATACATATAGTATCTACATATCTAATATCTAACTCCCGTGCCAATAATGAAGCTGGAATTAATCCTCCACGACTTACAGCAATAATTCCTTGCCATTGCTTGGCAGGTAAAAGTTGTTGTACCAGTTTCCTAGCATGAATATGTAACATATCCCAAGTCACTATATATTTATTACTCATAATAACTCTTAATATTAATAAAAATCTTCAAACAGTACGATAATATTTATTAATTATAAATTATAATGCTTATATTAATTATTTACTCCAGAGACAATAGCCATTCTTTTTTCTTAAAAGTTCTAGATATAGCTGATGTGCTCTAAGTTCTTCTTTATTAGCTTTAATAACCTTGAGATATTTATTTTTTTTAGTAAATTTTACTATGCATTTTTCTTCAATTGACAAATCTAATGATGATTGTCCACCTGTCATAGCTAAATAAACTTCAGCTAAAATTTGAGCATCTAATAGTGCACCATGTAATGTTCTTTTGCTATTATCAATTTTATAACGTGTGCATAGTCTATCTAGACTATTTCGCTTTCCTGGAAAGATTTTTCTTGCTAGTAACAAAGTATCTGTAATCTTACAAATTGATTCAATTGGGGGTATATTACGATGTAATAAATTTAATTCATGATTTATAAAACTAATATCAAATGAAGCATTGTGAATAATCAGTTCTGTTCCAGAAATATAATTAATAAAATCTTTAAAAATTTGGTCAAAGGTAGGTTTATCTAATAGAAATTCCTCTGTTATACCATGGATAACCAAAGCTTCTTGATCTATTGATCTGTTAGGATTTAGATAAACATGAAAATTATTACCGGTCAGGGAACGTTTGAATATTTCTAAGGCACCAATTTCTATAATACGATGTCCTTCATAAGGATAACCTTGTTTCTCCATACCAGTAGTTTCAATATCTAAAACAATTTGTCGTGTTATTTTTGTATTCATAAATTTATAGTTTAGAGATACTTATAATGTTTAAAAAGGTAGAAATTTTCACAGATGGCTCCTGTCTGGGTAATCCAGGTCCAGGAGGCTATGCTGCAATATTACGCTATAAAAATTATGAAAAATCATTAACTGCTGGTTTTCATTGTACAACTAATAATCGCATGGAATTGATGGCCGTAATCATTGCATTAGAAGCATTAACTCAACCATCTCATGTATATTTAAGTACAGATAGCCAATATGTACGTCTAGGTATTCAATGCTGGATACATAACTGGAAAAAAAATTCCTGGAATACAAGAAAAAAAAATCCGGTAAAGAATCTAGAATTATGGCAACGTCTTATTCAAACATCAAATGATCACATCATCCAATGGAATTGGGTTAAAAGTCATTCAGGTCACTTAGAAAATGAAAGATGTAATGAATTAGCACGCCAAGCCGCTAAACAACCTCATTTTCACGACAAGGGATATTATAATGCTATATAACATTGCATTATTTCATAATTTTACCGAATAAACAAATCTCTCAAGCTAGAGAAGCATAAGCTGCCTATCATTTATTCAATGGCGGTACGGACGGGACTCGAACCCGCGACCCCCGGCGTGACAGGCCGGTATTCTAACCAACTGAACTACCGTACCACTTGGATTAATTTTATTCTGCCAGATAACGACCTGCTCTCGCACAGTTAATTACCGCACTACCCTTGGTGCTGCAGCGTTTCACTTCTGAGTTCGGAATGGTATCAGGTGGTTCCACTGCGCTAAAGTTATCTGGCATCTTTCTATAAGATAAATAAAGAAGACAAAAACACTTCCGGTGTTGCAAGGTTAAGCCTCTCGGGTCATTAGTACTGGTTAGCTCAACATATTACTATGCTTACACATCCAGCCTATCTACGTCGTCATCTCCAACGTCCCTTCAGAAATTTTCTCAAATTCAGGGAAGACTTATCTTGAGGCAGGTTTCGCACTTATATGCTCTCAGCGCTTATCCCTTCCGCATTTAGCTACCGGGCAATGCCACTGGCGTGACAACCCGAACACCAGTGATGCGTCCACTCCGGTCCTCTCGTACTAGGAGCAGCCCCTCTCAATCTTCCAACGCCCACGGCAGATAGGGACCGAACTGTCTCACGACGTTCTAAACCCAGCTCGCGTACCACTTTAAATGGCGAACAGCCATACCCTTGGGACCTGCTTCAGCCCCAGGATGTGATGAGCCGACATCGAGGTGCCAAACACCGCCGTCGATATGAACTCTTGGGCGGTATTAGCCTGTTATCCCCGGAGTACCTTTTATCCGTTGAGCGATGGCCCTTCCATACGGAACCACCGGATCACTAAGACCTGCTTTCGCACCTGCTCGCGCTGTCACGCTCGCAGTCAAGCCAGCTTATGCCTTTGTACTAACCTCACGATATCTGACCGTGATTAGCTGACCTTTGTACTCCTCCGTTACTCTTTAGGAGGAGACCGCCCCAGTCAAACTGCCCACCAGACACTGTCCTGGTTCCGGATAACGGAACTCAGTTAGAATATTCAGCATTAAAGGGTGGTATCTCAACGGTAGCTCCATGTAAACTGGCGTCTACATTTCAATGCTTCCCACCTATTCTGCACATTAAAACTCAATATTCAGTATCAGGTTACAGTAAAGGTTCACGGGGTCTTTCCGTCTTGCCGCGGGTACACTGCATCTTCACAGCGAATTCAATTTCACTGAGTCCCAGGTGGAGACAGTCTGGCCATCATTACGCCATTCGTGCAGGTCGGAACTTACCCGACAAGGAATTTCGCTACCTTAGGACCGTTATAGTTACGGCCGCCGTTTACCGGGGCTTCAGTCCAGAGCTTTAAGTTACCTTTTACTCCTTCTTTTAACCTTCCGGCACCGGGCAGGCGTCACACCGTATACGTCCACTTACGTGTTTGCACAGTGCTGTGTTTTTAATAAACAGTTGCAGCCAGCTGTTATCTTAGACTGACCTTAGCTTCATCCGCAAGGATATCACTATACGTCAGTGTGCCTTCTCCCAAAGTTACGGCACTATTTTGCCTAGTTCCTTCACCCGGGTTCTCTCAAACGCCTTAGTATTTTCTACCTGACCACCTGTGTCGGTTTCGGGTACGGTTATATATTACCTGTAGCTTAGAGGCTTTTCTTGAAAGTGTGGTATTAATCACTTCATTACTTTCGCAATTCGTCATCACGCCTCAGTGTTAACAGTGATCCGGATTTTCCTAGAACACTCACCTTCACGCTTAAACCTGGACTACCGATCCCAGGATGACCTAACCTACTTCGTCCCCCCATCGCAGTAATATACAGTACAAGAATATTAACCTGTTTCCCATCAGCTACGCTTTTCAGCCTCACCTTAGGAGCCGACTTACCCTGCCCCGATTAACGTTGGACAGGAACCCTTGGTCTTTCGGCGGATAGGTTTTTCACCTATCTTATCGTTACTTATGTCAGCATTCGCACTTCCGATACCTCCAGTAAGCTTCTCAACTTACCTTCTATGGCTTACGGAACGCTCCCCTACCCAGCAATTGATGTTGCTGCCGCAGCTTCGGTGCATAATTTAGCCCCGTTAAATCTTCCGCGCAGGCAAACTCGGCCAGTGAGCTATTACGCATTCTTTAAATGATGGCTGCTTCTAAGCCAACATCCTGGCTGTCTATGCCTTCCCACATCGTTTCCCACTTAATTATGACTTAGGGACCTTAGCTGGCGGTCTGGGTTGTTTCCCTTTCCACGACGAACCTTAGCACCCGCCGTGTGTCTCCTATGATAGCATTCAGCAGTATTCGTAGTTTGCATCGGCTTAGTAAGCTAGGATAGCACCTTTGCCGAAACAGAGCTCTACCCCCGCTGATGAATTCATAAGGCGCTACCTAAATAGCTTTCGGGGAGAACCAGCTATCTCCCGGTTTGATTGGCCTTTCACCCCTAGCCACAGGTCATCCGCTGATTTTTCAACATCAGTCGGTTCGGTCCTCCAGCTAGTATTACCTAACCTTCAACCTGCCCATGGCTAGCTCACCGGGTTTCGGGTCTGTATCCTGCAACTCAACGCCCAATTAAGACTCGGTTTCCCTACGGCTCCCCTATACAGTTAACCTTGCTACAGAATACAAGTCGCTGACCCATTATACAAAAGGTACGCAGTCATCTTTTTTATAAAAAGACTCCTACTGCTTGTACGTATATAGTTTCAGGATCTATTTCACTCCCCTAACCGGGGTTCTTTTCACCTTTCCCTCACGGTACTAGTTCACTATCGGTCAGTCAGGAGTATTTAGCCTTGGAGGATGGTCCCCCCTTGTTCAGACAGGATACCACGTGTCCCGCCTTACTCTATTGAACTAATAGTTTATATTTTTTATATACGGGACTATCACCCTGTATCGTCGATTTTTCCAAATCGTTCTACTAATTATTACAAACTAATTTTAGTTCTGGGCTATTCCCTTTTCGCTCGCCACTACTAAGGGAATCTCGGTTGATTTCTTTTCCTCGAGGTACTCAGATGTTTCATTTCCCTCGGTTTACTTTGTCAAGATATGTGTTCACCTGACAATGATGTAGTATTTTACATCGGGTTTCCCCATTCGGAAATCACTGATTCATACGCTTCTATCAGCTTATCAGCGCTTATCGCAGATTAGCACGTCCTTCATCGTCTCTGACTGCCAAGGCATTCACCATATACGCTTAATTGCTTAACCTTACAACCCGCAAGTGTTTTGGCTAATTTAGACTTCTTCTATTTAATCTGATTTCTATTTTTTTAAAGAACATTAAAGATAACTTCATATCCTAATGGTGGAGCTAAGCAGATTTGAACCGCTGACCTCTTGCATGCCATGCAAGTGCTCTACCAACTGAGCTATAGCCCCATCATCAACTCTTCAGGCCTCAAATCAAGCTCTAAAATATTAGAGTAACTTGTTTGGAGGCCTGAGCAAATTTGAACCACCGACCTCACCCTTATCAGGGGTGCGCTCTTACCTACTGAGCTACAGGCCTGATATATTATTTAAGTGTGCACTATACAGAAAATTTATTAATTTTAAGGAGGTGATCCAACCACAGGTTCCCCTACGGTTACCTTGTTACGACTTCACCCCAGTCATGAATCACAAAGTGGTAAGCGCCCTCCTTAACTAAAGGTTAAGCTACTCACTTCTTTTGCAACCCACTCCCATGGTGTGACGGGCGGTGTGTACAAGGCCCGAGAACGTATTCACCGTGACATGCTGATCCACGATTACTAGCGATTCCGACTTCGTGGAGTCGAGTTGCAGACTCCAGTCCGAACTACGACGAATTTTATGAGGTCAGCTTGCTCTCGCGAGGTTGCTTCTCTTTGTATACGCCATTGTAGCACGTGTGTAGCCCTGGTCTTAAGGGCCATGATGACTTGACGTCATCCCCACCTTCCTCCGGTTTATCACCGGCAGTCTCCTTTGAGTTCCCGCCTTTATGCGCTGGCAACAAAGAATAAGGGTTACGCTCGTTGCGGGACTTAACCCAACATTTCACAACACGAGCTGACGACAGCCATGCAGCACCTGTCTCACAGTTCCCAAAGGCACTTTAGTATCTCTACTAAATTCTGTGGATGTCAAGACCAGGTAAGGTTTTTCGCGTTGCATCGAATTAAACCACATGCTCCACCGCTTGTGCGGGCCCCCGTCAATTCATTTGAGTTTTAACCTTGCGGTCGTACTCCCCAGGCGGTCGATTTAACGCGTTAGCTACGGAAGTTACAGTTTTATCCGCAACCTCCAAATCGACATCGTTTACAGCGTGGACTACCAGGGTATCTAATCCTGTTTGCTCCCCATGCTTTCGCACCTCAGCGTCAGTATTCGTCCAGGAGATCGCCTTCGCCACTGGTATTCCTCCGGATATCTACGCATTTCACCGCTACACCCGAAATTCTATCTCCCTCTACGATACTCTAGCAAATCAGTTTCAAATGCAGTTCCTAGGTTGAGCCCAGGGATTTCACATCTGACTTAACTTACCACCTACGTGCTCTTTACGCCCAGTAATTCCGATTAACGCTTGCACCCTCCGTATTACCGCGGCTGCTGGCACGGAGTTAGCCGGTGCTTCTTTTGTAGATAATGTCAAAACTAAGATTTATTAAATCTTAGTTCTTCTTTCCTACTGAAAGTACTTTACAACCCTAAGGCCTTCTTCATACACGCGGCATAGCTGCATCAGGGTTTCCCCCATTGTGCAATATTCCCCACTGCTGCCTCCCGTAGGAGTCTGGACCGTATCTCAGTTCCAGTGTGGCTGGTCATCCTCTCAGACCAGCTAGAGATCGTAGCCTTGGTGAGCCATTACCTCACCAACTAGCTAATCTCATCTGGGTTCATCCAATGGTGTGAGGCCTTTCGGTCCCCCACTTTTCTCTTGCGAGTATATGCGGCATTAGCCATCGTTTCCAATGGTTATTCCCCTCCACTGGGTAGATCCCCAGATATTACTCACCCGTCCGCCACTTGCCAGCAGAAAATTTTACTTTTCTCTGTTGCCGTTCGACTTGCATGTGTTAGGCTTGCCGCCAGCGTTCAATCTGAGCCATGATCAAACTCTTCAATTCTATTGTATTAACCTTTAAAGATATAACTCTTAAGGTTCAAGATCTGTACAAATTAACCAAACTATTTTCTTACTTGATTTTCTGATAATGCACACCCAAATGTTAAAGAACTAATTCACATAAACATCTTACTATAAGAGATATTCTATCGCAATATTTCAGATGATAAGTTTAATTAAAAAATTACTGTTGAGCACGTTCATAAGAACGTATTAGTTCCTGTTTTGTCTGATCTAAATTTTTCCAACCTATAATTTTTGTCCACTTATTTTTTTCTAAATCTTTATAATGATTAAAAAAGTGATTAATATTATCACAGATTGTTTTTGGTAAATCTTTTATCTCTTTAATATAATCATATTCTGTTGTTAACTTACGATGAGGTACCGCAATTAATTTAAAATCTTCTCCAGAATCATCAATCATATTTAACATACCAATAGGACGACACAAAATTACTGATTTTGATTGTAGAGGTTGAGGTGTAATTACTAGGGTATCCAGGCAATCACCATCGGGTGACAAGGTCTGATTTATATATCCATAATTACAAGGATATACCATAGATGTTGTTAAAAAACGATCAACAAATAATGCTCCAGTTTTTTTATTAATTTCATATTTTATACTATGAGAACATGCTGGAATCTCTATGATGACATATAAATCTTCGGGAAAATTATCCCCAGCAGGAATATTATTTAAAGACATATTAATTTCCTTTGAACATGGAATGATTTAAAATTATATAGTATAAAGAAGTGAACAATATAACAAATCTTATAAACAATAAATATGATACCTGCTACAATTTTTATTATTTCTGCACCTAGTGGTACCGGAAAATCCTGTATAATTAATAATTTATTAAATCTTAAATCATTATCTAATATAAAATTATTAGTTTCTCATACTACAAGAGCAAAACGTCCTGATGAAAAAAATGGAAAACATTATTTCTTTATATCAGTAAATGAATTTGAAACTATGATTCAAAATGAAGATTTTATTGAATATTCTGAAGTATTTGGTCATTATTATGGTACTTCACGTCATATGTTAAAAAAGCTTTTATCTATTGGTATAGATGTATTTCTTGATATTAATTGGCATGGAGCTCAGCAGATCCGCAAATTAATACCAGATACATGTAGTATTTTTATACTACCACCATCCAAAATGGAACTACTTAAAAGATTACATAATAGAGGACATGACACTGAAGAATCTATTGCTAGGCGTATGAGACAAGCAATTCATGAGATAAAATATCATACTGAATATGATTATTTAATCATTAATGATAATTATTATTTAGCAGTATCAGAGATTAAAAAGATTATATGCGCTCAACGTTTAAAAACTAATCAACAAATTTTAAGATATCAAGAGATAATTAACCAGTTATTAACTAATTAACAATTAATGTTAACTTTATCTAATTGAAATAAGCCGATAGAAAATATTATCTTCTAATAAAATTAGATTACTCAATATTTTGAATTTGTTCTCGCATTTGTTCAATTAATACTTTTAATTCAATAGCTGATGCGGTTATATTTGAATTGATAGATTTTGAAGCTAAGGTATTTGATTCACGATATAATTCTTGCATCATAAAGTCTAATCGGCGACCTATAGCTTCTTTTCTATTTAATATATTATAAGTTTCCATAATATGAGTATCTAAACGATCTAATTCTTCACTCACATCAAGTCGTTGTGCTAATAATACTATTTCTTGCTCAAGACGATGATCTTCCATTTTTAATTTTAAATTTTGCAATTTTGCTATAATTTTTTCTTTTTGTAACTTAATTAAATTTGGCATTTGTGTTCTAACTTTAGATACTAAAGAACTGATATTATCTAATCTTTGCTCAATAAATTTTTTTAAAGCAGAACCTTCTATTTCTCTAACAATAATAAATTTTTTAAGGGTAATATTTAATGCAGTAAGTAATTCAATACTTATTTGATCAGTATTAAAATCTTCAACTAACAATACGCCTGGCCAACGTAAAATTTCCATTAGATTAATAATGCCACCATTATTTTCTAATGAAATCCATTGTGCAACTTTAATTAATTGTTTGATAAGTTGTTTGTTAATTTTGAGTTTATCTTGAGAGATATTCAAATTAGGCTCAAAACGCAAAAAAAATTCAATTTTACCACGAGTTAATTTATTGCGAATTAGATTACGAATTGCAGGTTCAAGATTACGAAATTGATCTGGTAGACGCATATAAGTTTCTAGATAACGTTGATTAACTGAACGAATCTCCCAAACAGCATTACCCCAATGGTTATTTATTTCATGTCTTGTAAAAGCTGTCATACTACAAATCATAATTCAATATTATGTTTATAATAAAAATATTTAATTATCTTACTTTAATAAAAAAAAAATTACATTAAATCTTTTACTCTATTTGTATCTTATATAACATTAATAACTTATAACTCAGTTAATGATAAATTGATTTTAGATTTACAGATCTAAATGATTGGAGAAAACATGAAAATCTGGCAACATCAATTTATTGACTTTGCAATTAGCAAACAAGTTCTTAGATTTGGAAAGTTTATTCTTAAGTCTGGGCGTACAAGTCCATACTTTTTCAACATTAGTTTACTAAATTACGGTCATGATTTAGCTTTATTAGGACGTTTTTATGCACAAGCATTAATAGATTCGAAAATAAAATTTGATATTCTATTTGGACCAGCGTATAAAGGCATTCCATTGACTACTGCTACAACAATTGCGCTATTTGAACATTATAAAAAAAATGTGTTATGTTGTTTTAATCGCAAAGAAGTTAAAGATCATGGAGAAGGAGGCATTCTATTAGGAGCTCCATTACAAGGACGCATTATACTATTAGATGATGTCATTACAGCCGGAACTACTATTCATGATTCTATGAAACTTATAAAAAAAAATAATCAAGCTATATTGATTGGAGTATTAATTGCTTTGGATCGTCAAGAATGTGGATCAACTAATATTTCTGCCATAAAAGAAGTAGAAAAACAATATCACTGTAAAGTGATATCACTAATATCTATCAATGATATTATTAAATATCTTAAGCATCAAACTGGAATGTATGAAAACTTTATTGCAATAAAGTTTTATCAACATAGATATGGAGTGTAAATTTTATCCTAATTATTAATAATGTCCCGAATGTCCAAAATTTCCTTTTCCTCTTTTACTTGGTACAAAATTCTGTACTAGATGAAATTGAGTTCTAATTATAGGTATAAAGACTAACTGTGCAATTCTCTCATTAGGATTAATTGAGTAAATATTTTTACCACGATTCCATAATGAAATTATTAATTCACCTTGGTAGTCAGAGTCAATTAAACCTATTAAATTACCCAACACTATCCCATGATAGTGACCTATCCCAGATCTAGGTAAAATCATTGCGGCTACTGAAGGATCATTTATATATATAGCTAAACCTGTTGGAATTAAGATAGTATCTCCAGGTATTAATTGAATAACTTTATCAATACAAGCACGAAGATCCATGCCTGCAGAACCTGCAGTAGCATAACTAGGTAAAGCAAATTGATTACCAATACGCTGATCAAGAATCTTAATTTCTATTTTTTTCATATTTTATATTTATCATGTTTAATTAATATAATTTTATCAAATTATTAAATATGATAAGATTATATTAGTTAATATTATCACAATAATACCTTTAAATAAAATTATATAAATATATAAGTGATATAATTTATTATGGAGAAATATCATGACAAAAGTATGTCAGATCACTGGGAAACGTCCAATAGTAGGAAATCATCGATCACATGCAATGAATGCTACAAAGCGACGGTTTTTACCAAACTTACATTATCATAATTTTTGGATAGAAAGTCAAAATCGTTTTATTAGATTACGTGTATCTGCTAAAGGAATTCGCATTATTGATAAAAAGGGTCTTCATTCGATTATGGCAAATTTAAGCTACCGTAAAAATAAAAAAATTATAAATATTTAAGGAATTTAAAATGGCTAAAAAAGCAATAAGAACTAAAATAAAATTAGTTTCTTCAGCCGGAACGGGACATTTTTATACTACTACCAGAAAAAAAAACACACCAAATAAAAAAATAGAATTAAGAAAATTTGATCCAAAAATCCGCAAATATGTAAAATACAAGGAAAATAAAATTTAAATAATATGGAGATTTATGCCAGAATTACCAGAAGTCGAAAATATTTGTAACAGTATGAGATTATCTATATTAGGTACAACGATTATAAATTCAGAAGTAAGAAATGGAAATTTAAGATTTCCAATATCTAAGGAAATATATACAATTAATGATCAAAAGATATTATGCATACAACGTCGCGCTAGATATATTATAATAAAATTAAATAAAGGATATCTGATTATACATTTAGGTATGTCAGGTAGTTTACGTATTCTTCCGTTAGGAAGATTACCAACTAAACATGATCATATAGATCTAGTAATAAATACTAAAAAAGTGATCCGTTATACAGATCCACGACGTTTCGGATATTGGATATGGAGTGATGATCCTTATAAATGTTCGAATTTACAAAAATTAGGACCCGAGCCATTAAGTAAAGAATTTTCAAGTAGTTATTTATTTAGCAAATCTCGCCACAAACATTTAGCAGTGAAACCATGGTTAATGGATAATAAATTGGTTGTAGGGATTGGTAATATTTATGCAAATGAATCTTTATTCAGAGCGGGAATTATGCCTACTAGACTGGCCTTAACCTTAAATTTTTGTGAAACTGAAAAATTGGTTAATGTTATTAAAAAAGTTTTACAATCTGCTATCATATGCGGAGGGACAACATTACGTAATTTCATTAATCCAGAAGGCATTCCAGGAATTTTTTATAAAAAAATTCAGGTATATGGTAGAACAGGTAAATTATGTAATAAATGTGGTACATTGATTGAACACATTAAATGTAGACAACGCAGTACATTTTTTTGCATTAAATGTCAAAAGTAAAATTCTAATTTATATTATAAAATATAATCATTATTAGTATATAAACGTCCTTATAAAATAGCAAAGTGCTCATTATTTTAGGCATGAAAATTATCTATTTGGTAAAGAGAAATTCATGCGGATTAACTGATTACCATTAAATGAGCGAGATTGACTAAATAAGCAAATTTATATTAAATTGTTTTCGATAAGTTTTATCATGAGTGATAAATAACCTAATCTTATCAAAGATTCAATCTTCTAAATTTAGAATGTCGTTCATTTATAAATTTTGTCATGATTCTAATCATATAGAATATTTTAGCTTTTATAAAAGTGGCCTAATTTTAATAATTAGCTCATAAGTTTTACTGTATAAGAATTTATTAGGAGTTTTTACCTAATGCAACAAATACTGCAATTTTATAGTAACCATCCAGTATTATTTATTAGTTGGATTATGTTATTGTTTTTTTTAATGATTTCTACAATTCAAACATATTTTTATAAATTTAAAACCATTAGTTGTAATGAAGCTACTATATTAATTAATAAAGCTAATGCTAAAGTAATCGATATACGTTCATATGAAGAATATTGTCAAGGTCATATTTATGGTTCTATAAATATATTGGCTAGTGATATAAAAAAAGGTAAATATAAAATTATTGAAAATTATCAATTATTTCCTCTAATTATTGTTAGTACTAATGGAATCAACGAAATAGAGTCGGCAATAAAATTAACTGAATCAGGTTTTAAAAAAATTTATTTACTAGAATCAGGCATCAACGGATGGAATAAAGAAAATTTACCATTAGTTAGGAGATAATGGGTGTATTTATTATTTTATTATTGGATAATAAATTAATGCACCATCAATATTCTCGTATGGTTAATCATGCCGCGCTCGCTGCTACATTTGTTGCGATTACATTATTTTTAATTAAATTTTTAGCCTGGTGGAATACTGGATCAGTTAGTATGCTAGCAGGATTAGTAGATTCACTAGTAGATATAGCAGCTTCTATTACTAATCTATTGATAATTCGTTATTCATTGCAACCCGCCGATGAAGAACATACTTTTGGTCACGGTAAAGCAGAATCTTTAGCGGCTCTTGCTCAAAGTATGTTTGTAGCAGGTTCTGCATTATTTTTACTTCTTACTGGAATACATCATTTAGCAAAACCTACTACTATGCAGTATCCTATATTTGGAATTATTATTGCATTTGTTGCTCTGATATTTACATTAATGTTAGTTATTTTTCAAAAATGGGTTATACACAAAACTTATAGTCAAGCAGTGCAAGCTGATATGATTCATTATAAATCTGATATTTTAGTGTATGGGGCAATCATCACTGCATTATTATTAAGTAGTTATGGATTAAAATGGGCTGATGCTCTTTTTGCTTTACTTATAGGTATTTGGATTCTTTACAGTGCCTTAAATATGGGTTATCAAGCTATCCAATCTCTTTTAGATCGTGCATTACCAAATGAGGAAATAGAAAAAATTATTAGTTTAGTAAACTCTTGGCCTGGTGTCATTAGAATTAATAAATTGCGAACTCGACAATCTGGACAAACTCGTTTTATTCAACTTCATTTAGAAATGGATAATGATCTAACTTTAAGTAAAGTACATCATATTACAACACAAGTAGAAAAAACTTTATTAAAATATTTTCCTAGTTCTGATATTATTATCCGCCAGGATCCCTATTTAGTTAGATCAATTGACAAAAATCCCCACATTAATAATTAGATTGAAAACATCAAAAATCTAATTTTACTTTAATAGCAGCATTTATTATGTCAGTAAAAACTGCAACATTTAAAGAAGCTGCCCCAACTAATGCTCCATCAATATCAGGTTGTGAAAATAATTCTGCAGCATTTGATGAATTTACTGAACCACCATATTGAATAATCAAATTATCAGCTATTTCTTTATTTTTATTAGCTAAATATTCACGTATAAAATTATGTACATATTGGGCATGATCAGGCTTAGCCGATTGACCAGTGCCAATTGCCCAAACTGGTTCATATGCAACTATGGTATTTTTAAATGCTTCTATTCCTGATGTATTTAAAATAGCGTTAATTTGTCTAATACAAACTATTTCAGTACTACCATTTTCATATTCTTGTTTAGTCTCACCTATACAAAGTACTGGTATAATTCCTACACTTTTTAATACCGAAAGTTTTTTAGCGATTAATTTATCGTTCTCTTTATGATGTATCCGACGTTCGGAGTGTCCGATTATAATGTATCGTACTCCGATATCTTTTATCATATTAGCAGATATCTCTCCAGTAAAAGCACCACATAAATTAACATCTACATTTTGAGCACCTATTTCGATAAAACTGTCATTCAGGAGAGTTTTTACATAATCTAAATAAATTAAAGGTGGAGCAATGATTACTTTACATCCTTGAAATTTGGTTAAGTTACTAGATAACTTTAGTATGAGATCCTGAATCAAGTTTTTATTACCATGTAATTTCCAATTACCTATAACTAACGGAAACCGCATTTTATCACCTTCTTACCTAATATTTGATCAGTTAAAAATTTATCTATTTACCAATAATGTTCAGTAGTTATCTGACCAATAGGCCCACGCCTTAAATGTTTATGCATTTGACGAGTATCTTGTAGGACTTTGATAGTTTCTCGTACCATATTAGGGTTTCCACACAACATTATATGGCTATTTGTAGCATCTATTTTAATATTTACTAATTTTTCTAAATCACCATTTTTTATTAAATAAGGTATACGTCCACAAAGTGAACCTTGAAAATTTTCACGACTAACTATAGTTTGAATTTTTAATTTCCCATTATAAAGATGTTTTAGTTGTTGCATAAGTGATAAATAACATAAATCATGTGCATAACGTACGGCATGAACTAACACAATATACTTAAATCTATCTAAATCCTTTTCTTGCTGGAGCATTGATAAATATGGTCCAATTGCTGTACCAGTTGCTAACATCCATAAAATATTGCATTGAGGAATTTCACTTAATACAAAAAATCCCGTAGCTTGTTTAGCAATTAAAAGATTATTTCCTTTTTTTAAATGAAATAAATATGGGCTTAATTTACCTCCTGGAACTACTACTAAATAGAACTCTAAAATTCTATTACTCGGAGCATTGACATAAGAATAAGCCCGCTGTATATATTTATTATTAATTTTCAGCGCAAGTTTTGTAAATTGTCCTGCAATAAAAGTAGATACTGGAGCTTCTACCTTGAGAGTAAATAAATTATCCGTCCAATGAATTACTTCTATAACTTTGGCCATTACCCAATTATTCATCTGATTGCTTCCTTAGTATTGAATTCAAATCTATACTAAAATTTTTAGTGATTTTTGCCAAAATATATCTCTATTCATCAAGAGTTTTTCCATCCTTGTATTAAGGAAACCGCTTTTTTCCAGTTAGCATACCTATCATTTCTTTCATATTCGTTCATGTTAGGAATAAATTTTTGTTCAATTATCAATTTATTAGCTACTTCATCTAAATCTACCCAATAACCTACTGCTAAACCAGCTAGGAAAGCCGCTCCTAGTACAGTAACTTCCCGCAATTTGGGACGTTCTATACTTAAACCAAGAATATCTGATTGAAATTGCATGAGAAAATTATTTGCTACTGCACCTCCATCTACACGCAATATCTTTATTTTAAGATTAGCATCTGATTGCATTGCTTCAAGAACATCACGAGTTTGATAAGCAATGGATTCTAAAGTGGCACGAATTATATGGTTATAATTAGCATCACGAGTTATACCAAATATTGCACCGCGCGCATATGGATTCCAATAAGGCGCTCCTAATCCAGTAAACGCTGGAACAACATAAATTCCATTAGTATTTCTTACTTTATTAGCAAAATATTCGGAATCTTCAGCATGATTTATTAATTTCATTTCATCACGTAACCATTGGATAGATGCTCCTCCAATAAATACTGTACCCTCTAGCGCATAATTTACTTCTCCATAAGGACCACACACTATAGTAGTTAATAAACCATGCTGAGAATTAATTGCTGTATTTTTAGTATTCATTAACATAAAGCATCCAGTACCATAAGTATTTTTAGTCATCCCAAAATTTACGCAAAGCTGACCATAAAGAGCCGCCTGCTGGTCTCCTGCTATACCAGCTATAGAAATATTTTTTCCCAGAATTCCACATACATTAGTATATCCATAAACTTCGGATGAAGGACGCACTTCTGGTAAAATTAAAGGTGGGATCTCAAAGAGATCTAATAAATATTGATCCCATTGTAAAGTATGAATATTAAATAACATAGTGCGTGAAGCATTAGTATAATCAGTAACATGAAGACGTCCCTGGGTCATTCTCCAAATTAACCAGGTATCAATTGTACCAAATAATAATTCTCCACGTTTAGCTTTTTCACGTACCCCTGAAACATGATCTAAAATCCATTTAATTTTTGTTGCTGAAAAATATGGATTTATAAACAGTCCGGTAGTTTCACGAATATAATTTTCTAAACCAGCTTTTTTTAATTGTTCACAAAGGTCTGCAGTACGAGAACATTGCCATACAATAGCATTATAAACCGGTCTTCCAGTTTTTTTATCCCAAATTACTGTAGTTTCTCGTTGATTCGTAATCCCGATTCCAGCAATTTGATCGCAACTAATATCAGCTTGTGCTAAAGCTTCTACTAAAGTAGAACATTGAGAAGCCCAAATATCTAAGGGATCATGTTCAACCCAACCAGCTTGAGGATAAATTTGTTTAAGCTCACGTTGTGAAATTGCAATAATATTTACATCATGATCTAGTACTACAGCACGTGAACTGGTTGTCCCTTGATCCAGAGCAACAAGATATTTTTTATCTAGAGACATAAAGATTTCCTGATATTTTAAATGTTAATCAGTTAACGAAATGAGAAAAATAAAACTATATTATTAACACAGCTGTATATACAGATAGTATTGATCTCTTAAATACCAGGAAACTAAAATTATATAGTAAATCTAAAAAAACTATACATAAAAAGTTAATGAATGATATCTTCATAATAAATTTTATTTATAGTCAAATAACATTCTATTTATATTAGGGATTACAAGCTGTATCATCAATTATTAGTTGATGATAAAGTAATTTCATAAAATAAATCTACTTAAATCTTCATCGGCAACTAATTTATCTAAGTGATCACCAACATATTGTGCATTAATCATAATTGATTCACCACTACGATCACTGGCATCATAAGAAATTTCCTCCATCAGACGCTCTAATACAGTATGTAATCTACGAGCACCAATATTTTCAGTTGACTCGTTAACTTGCCAAGCTGCTTCTGCAATCCTGCGAATCCCATCAACGGTAAATTCAATTTTTACCCCTTCAGTAGCCAGAAGGGCTTTATACTGTATAGTTACTGAGGCACTAGGTTCAGTAAGAATCCGCTCAAAATCCTTGGTTGATAGAGCCTCCAATTCTACACGAATAGGGAGACGTCCTTGAAGCTCTGGAATTAAATCAGAAGGACTAGATACTTGGAAGGCTCCAGAAGCAATAAATAAAATATGATCAGTTTTAACCATACCATGTTTAGTTGATACATTGCAACCTTCAACTAATGGAAGCAGATCTCTTTGGACACCTTCACGAGATATATCTGGCCCTGATGATTCTCCTCTTTTGCAAATTTTATCAATTTCATCAATAAATACGATACCATGTTGTTCTACAGCTTCAATCGCTTCCTGTTTTAATTCTTCAGGATTTATTAATCTCGCAGATTCTTCTTCTATTAAAAGTTTCATGGCATCTGCTATTTTTAACTTATGCTTTTTTTGTTTCTGGCCACTTAAATTTTGAAACATAGACTGTAATTGACTAGTCATCTCTTCCATTCCAGGAGGAGCCATAATTTCTACACCCATTGGCGTACTACTTAGATTAATTTCTATTTCTTTATCATCTAATGCTCCTTCACGTAATTTTTTTCTAAAGGATTGTCGGGTAGCTGAAATATCTTGTAAAGTTTCTGTTTGACCCCAATTATTTTTTCCTGAAGGAATTAATACCTCAAGAATTCGTTCTTCGGCCATTTCTTCAGCACGCTGTCTATTTTTTTCCATAGAACGCATTTTCACTATTTTAATTGCCGAGTCAGTTAAATCACGTATGATGGAATCTACTTCTTTACCTACATAACCTACCTCAGTAAATTTGGTAGCTTCAACTTTAATAAATGGCGCATTGGCTAGTCTAGCTAAACGTCGTGCTATTTCGGTTTTTCCGACACCAGTAGGACCAATCATGAGAATATTTTTAGGAGTTACCTCATGACGTAATTCTTCATTTAACTGCATCCGACGCCAACGATTACGCAAAGCTATCGCTACCGCACGTTTAGCTCGGTTCTGACCAATAATAAATCTGTCTAGCTCACTTACAATTTCGCGCGGAGTCATCTCAGACATAATAACGATCCTTACGCTTTATAGGTTAATTCTTCAATAGTAAATTTTTGATTGGTATATATACAGATATCTCCAGCAATTATTAAGGCTTTTTCTGTGATGGCAAGAGCATTTAAATTAGTAGTTTCTAACATTGCTCTCGCTGCAGCCTGAGCATAACATCCACCAGATCCAATTGCTATAAGATCATTTTCTGGCTGAATAACATCACCATTGCCAGTAATAATTAACGAAGCCTTTTCATCTGCTACGGCTAATAATGCTTCTAGCCTTCTTAACATGCGATCTGTACGCCAGTCTTTAGCTAATTCAACTGCTGCTTTTATAAGATGTCCTTGATGAATACCTAATTTACGTTCAAAACGTTCGAATAGGGTAAATGCATCTGCTGTACCACCAGCAAAACCAGCAATCACCTGATCATTATAAAGACGACGGACTTTTTTTACATTATGTTTCATTATAGTATGACCATAGGTAACCTGACCATCGCCGCCGATAACAACTTGATCATTACGACGCACGCTTACTATGGTTGTCATGGAAATACCCTCTTATTACTAAGATCATGGATAATTTATATATTGCATAAAACAATAATATGGGGTAATCAATAACATATTCAAGCACAATTAAAAATTAGTTATTATCAATGCAATACTATAAAAATAGATATCAATTTTATCAAAAATTGAATTATCTTCATAAAACTATATTCTGATAATATAAAGAAAATTACCTAACTTTAAATATATTTAGTAGTAATTAATACAATTACAATCATCTATAAGAGATGAGTAAATACACAATAAGTAGAATATTCATAATATGAAAAGAGCATTTATTATAGTATTGGATTCTTTTGGAATTGGAGCTACTAATGATGCCAAAAAATTTGGAGATCAAGGTGCTGATACTTTAGGGCATATTGCTGAAGCTTGTTTTAAAGGTCAGGCTAACAATAACTTGCGTTATGGTCCACTAAAATTACCTAATTTGACAGCTTTGGGATTAGGAAAAGCTGCTGAACAATCTACTGGAAGATTTCCAGTTGGTCTTAATATAAAAACACCAATAATTGGTGCCTATGCTTATGCAAGTGAAATATCTTCAGCTAAAGATACTCCAAGCGGACACTGGGAACTTGCTGGTGTTCCAGTTTTTTTCGATTGGGACTATTTTATAAAAAAAAGAAACAGTTTTCCGCTAAAATTACTGAACAAAGTCATGAAACGTACAAAAATTCCAGGATATCTGGGTAATTGTCATGCTTCTGGCACAGTGATTATTAATCAACTAGGGGAGGAACATTTAAAAACACACAAACCGATCTTTTATACTTCTAATGATTCAGTTTTTCAAATTGCCTGTAATGAAAATAGTTTTGGACTAGATCATTTATATCAACTATGTAAAATAACTCGTGAAATACTTAATGAAGAAGGATATAAAATTTGTCGAGTCATTGCACGACCATTTGTTGGAACAAAGAAAGAAAATTTTAAAAGAACTGGTAATCGATATGATCTAGTTATAGCACCTCATGCTCCTACGATGTTAAAAAAACTTGTATTTGAAAAATCTGGTACTGTAATTTCTATTGGTAAAATTGCTGAGATATATGCATACTGTGGTATTACTAAGTCTGTAAAAGTTAGTGGATTACATGATCTATTTGAAGCAACTCTTAAAGAAATTAAATTAGCAACAGATAATACTATTGTTTTCACAAATTTTGTAGATTTCGATTCGGTTTGGGGACATCGCCGCGATGTAGCCGGGTATGCTACTGGATTAGAACTCTTCGATCGCAGAATCCCAGAATTATTATCTATATTAAAAGATAACGATATCTTAATTATTACCGCAGATCATGGTTGTGATCCTACTTGGCATGGTACAGATCATACAAGAGAACATATTCCAGTATTGATTTATGGTCCCAAGATTCATCCAGGTTATTTGGGAAAACGTGCAACATTTGCTGATATTAGTCAAACCATAGCTAAATATTTCGGACTAAGTAATATGGATTATGGTATAAATATGTTATAAATAGCTTATTATCAATTGGTATTGAAATTAAGGAAACCTTAATGACTACCCCACATATTAATGCTAATCAAGGAGATTTTTCAGATATTGTGCTTATGTCAGGTGATCCTCTACGTGCAAAACATATCGCTGAAAATTTTCTGGATGAATATAGGGAAATAACTAATATACGTGGAATGTTAGGATATACAGGAATTTATAAAAATAGGTTAATATCAGTAATGGGACATGGAATAGGAATACCATCCTGTTCTATTTACAGTAAAGAATTAATTAACTATTATGGGGTCAAAACGCTGATTCGCCTGGGATCTTGTGGAGCGGTACTTCCAGAAATTAAGCTACGAGAAATTATTATTGGTATAGGAGCATGTACTGATTCTCAAGTAAATCGAATAAAATTTAACGGATATGATTTTTCAGCGATCGCGGATTTTAATTTGGTATGTAATGCTGTTAATGCAGCTCATAATTTAGGTATTACTGTATATGTAGGAAATTTATTTACTACAGATCTCTTTTATCCTGCAGATAATAATATTTATGAATTAATGGAAAAATATGGTATTCTAGGTGTAGAAATGGAGGCTGCAGGACTATATGGTATAGCAGCGGAATATCATATCAAAGCCTTGACTATTTGTACAGTATCAGATCATGTGCGTTATTCTTCTGAATCTCTTACTGCAGAAGAACGACAAAATTCATTCAATGATATGGTACATATTGCTTTACATTCTTTATTATAAAGAACTCAATCAACTATCAAAAAATTAATTTAACCAATATTGAATCTTGGGACATCAAATAAAGATAGCATATTCAATAATAAATTATTATTAGCATAGAAATAATACGGATTACAATAATGAAATTTCCTGTTAATTTCATGTTTCCTGTAGTTTATTAATTATTTGATGACTATGGAGGGTTATATTGTGCATCGCACCGATTTAAACTTATTGAGAGTATTGGATATGTTACTAGAAGAATGTAGTGTGAGTAAAACTGCTAAGAAATTAAATGTAACACCACCAGCCATTAGTAAATCATTAAATAAAATTAGGGAGACTTTTCAGGATCAAATTTTAGTACGTTCCGGATCTCAATTAATGTTAACCCCTTTAGCTATCAAGTTAAAGCCACAAATAAAAAATATTATTAATAATATACAAAATATATTTAATCAAAATCTTACTTTTAAGATAGGTGAAAAATCTCTGTTATTCACTATTGCTTCTAATGATCTTTTAATGTCAATGCTTAGCTGTAACTTTATGAAGCAATTCAATAAAGATCGATCTAATATTATCATTGAATTTAAATATGATAATGTACCAGATGATTTTTTACGTAAAGAAAATGTAGATTTATATATTGGTGAACCACGTGAGTTAAGTCCAGAAATAAAAATTAGAACTGTCTATCGTGAAAAATGCTTAATTATTGCTCATAGAGAGCATGAAGTATTTAAACAAAGCAAAACTTTAGATAATATAATTAATTATAATTTTATAAGTACCCGAGGAAAATTAAATACAGATATTGATAATGCTTTTATGGCTAATGGTTATCAAAGAAAAATTATTGGAATTAGTCCCAGTTATTTTTCTACCATTGAAACAATTATACAGACTGATTCTCTTGCGGTTGTTCCAGGATTTTTTTTTAGTACTTTAGATAAATTAAAATTAGAAATTGCGGCTTTTGAACCTGAAATTTGCCTTCCAGGAATTAGTGTAGTACAAGCTTGGCATCCAAGAAATGATAATTCTCCAGCCCATAAATGGCTAAGAGATTATACACGCAGTTTTTTCACAAAAAGTACTACTTTATCGTTTTTCAATAATAAAAGATGATTTCCTTAGTAATAATTACTATTGAAACTCCCTTTCAATAAATGCTGTTAATAACTTACATAATGGTTGATCCAATTTGAAAAAAGTAGGTAACTGTGACTCCGCCAACTGAGTTTAGGTAATAATTCTGTATTATAATTAGCTGGGATTCTGGGTTTTAGTCCTGCTTTATAATCCCGCCGATATTCATTAGCTAATGTATAAGAATCATATTCTGGATGACCAGTTACGAATACAAAGCGCTTGTCTTTACTAGCAAAAAGATAAGCTCCAGCTTTAGAAGAAATAGCAAAAAAATCTAATTCAGAAATTTTACTAATTAATTTATATGGAAAAGCAGCATAACGTGAATGAGGTGCTAAAAATTTATCGTCAAATCCTCTGGTTAACTCGGCATGAGATTGTAAGGTGTGGTGTAAAAAAACACCTGATAATTTTGTTTTTCTTGTCTGTCTTGGTATGTTATATAAGATATTCAAAGCAGCTTGTACTGCCCAACAAACAAAAATTGTTGATTTAACATGTTTTTTTGCCCAATTAATAACTAATTCTATTTGTGACCAGTATCTTACATTTCGAAAATCTATTAAACCTAGTGGTGCTCCAGTTATAATCAGTCCATCAAAATTATCAGCTGAAATATCTTCAAAATTACAATAAAATTTATTTAAATGTTCTCTTGGTGTATGATGTGAATCATGGTTATCAATTCTAAGTAAGGTTACATCAATCATAAATGATGTATTAGATAGTAATCGCAAAAATTGATTTTCCGTTTCTATCTTTTTAGGCATCAGATTTAATAATAATATCTTTAAAAAGCGCCTTCCAGATGTAAATATACATCTGGAAGTCATTAGATCAATATTCTCATTACGCAAAATTTTAATAGCAGGTAAATCCTGAGGTACTTTAATTTGCGGCATTATTAGCCTGCTCCATTTAATAAGTTACTAATTATTAGAATTATTTCCTATTTATTAGGAAAGTAAAAATAATAATTTTTACTATATAAAAGTAAAAGCATCACCAAAAATCCGCGATACTATTGCACCACGCATCTTACAAAAAATCTCCCTAGCACTTTTAGCCATTTCAAAATTACCAGCAAGATAGATATCTTGAGAGCTTAAATTACAATAATCTCTAATTACCGCATTTAATACTGTAGGATGAGATCCATTCCAATAATCATAGACACTTTCTATAATTGGTATTACCTTGAAGTTGGTATATTTACAAGATAGCACCTTTAATTCTTCTAATGCATAAAGATTTGATAATTTACGACCACTCCAATAAAGCGAAATGAGTCTCTCAGGTTGTTGTAAGAGTACAGTAAATAAAATTGAACGCACATATGCAAAACCAGTACCACCGGCAATTAAAATCATTGGTCTATTAGTATCTTCACGCAACCAGGCATTGCCATAAGGAATCTCAATTATTACTTCTGGGATTGTATGAATCCACTCTATAAGTTTCATAGCATGAGTATTTGATTTAGAAGCCCTAATATGTAGTTCAATTCTATTTTTTTCCATAGGTGTAGAAGCTACCGAAAAATAACATTTATCTTTTTCAGAGATAACTAATCTTAAATATTGACCTGCACGGAAATAAAAATCTGTTGAGGGCAATAAATGCACTTTGAACACATTATCAATCATATGATCTATAGATATTACTGTGCATTTTAATCTTTTCATATATCTCCTATCATTATTTAATAATGAAAGGTACTGTTATATCTTATTGTTATTAATAATTTAAACTGTGTTATTAAATATCTAGGATTTATTTAAAACTAGAAATAGTAGTTCTCCGAAATTTTTTAGCTGCTTGTACCATATTATTTAGTGCCATGAGAGTTTCTGTCCAATTACGAGTTTTTAAACCGCAATCTGGATTAACCCATAATCGCTCAAATGAAATAAAAGATGCCGCCTTACGCAATAATAATTCTATATCCTCTACAGTTGGTATATTTGGTGAGTGAATATCATATACACCAGGACCAATGGCATTAGGATAATCAAATTTTTCAAATAATTCCAGTAAGTTGGTATTAGATCTGGCAGTTTCAATAGTAATCACATCTGCATCTAATGCTATAATAGCTGGCATGATATCCCTAAATTCGCTATAACACATATGTGTATGAATTTGTATCTCATCGCTAACTCCAGATGAACTTAAGCGAAAAGCTTCAACTGCCCAATCTAAATAAGATTTCCATTCAGAGTAACGTAATGGCAATCCCTCTCTTAAAGCTGGCTCATCAATTTGAATAATATTAATTCCGGAATTTTCTAAATCTTTAACTTCTTCACGCAGTGCTAAGGCTATTTGTTTAGCAATAGTAGGTCTAGAAATATCCTCACGCACAAATGACCAACATAACATCGTTACGGGACCAGTTAACATGCCCTTTACTGGTTTATTTGTTAGAGATTGTGCATATTGTGTCCATTTTAATGTGATTGGATGTTTTCTACTTATATCACCAATTATAATGGGAGGTTTTACGCAGCGTGAACCATAACTCTGTACCCAACCATGATCAGTAATAACAAATCCAAGTAGATTTTCACCAAAATATTCCACCATATCATTGCGTTCAGCTTCACCATGAACTAGAACATCTAATTCTAATTTTTCTTGCTCATAAATAACATTTTTAATATGTTCTGCAATACCAGCATTATAGGATTGACTATTTATTTTACCTTTTTTGAAATCCCGACGCAGGCAGCGGATTTCCTCTGTTTGAGGAAAAGAACCAATGGTAGTTGTTGGCCAGAGTGGTAATTGTAGACGATTTTTTTGTGCTATAGCACGTTTAAAATAATTACTGTTACGCTTACTATCTTCGGCAGTAATGGTGGCCATTTTACGACTTATGATCACATTCTGTACGCGTTCTGAATAGCATCTGTTGCGGATTGGTTTACTCCACGAGTCTAATAATTTTTTATCATTATTATTTAATGCCAAACTTAATATCGATATTTCATAACATTTTTGTAAAGCAAAAGCTAACCAGCTTTTTGCTTCTTCGTCTATACGAGTTTCAAGATTAAGATCTATTGGACTATGGAGCAAAGAACATGAACTACCTATCCAAATACAGTGTTTTCCGATTATCTGCTGTAATCGATCATACCAAAAAATTAGATCAGTTCGCCATACATTGCGACCATTAACTATACCAAGTGAAAGTACCCATTCTTCCGGTATATCTTTACTAATTTTTAATAGATCATATTTTCCACAAGCTAAATCAATATGCAATCCTTGTACTGGAAGTGCTAGAATAGTCTCTAAATTATGAGAGACACTATCAAAATAGGTAGTTAAAATTAGTTGTACTTTTCCATATAAAACTTCATAAGTATGTTTAAAAGCAGCTAACCATGTAGTAGGTAATTCTAATGTTAGAATAGGTTCATCAATTTGTACCCAGGTAATATTTCTTTTTTTCAATTCTAAGAGTACTTTATTATAAACTGATAAAAGATCTTCGAGTAATATAAGACGATTAAAATTTTCACCTTGAACTTTACCTAACCATAAATAAGTCAAAGGTCCAATTAACACTGGTTTCACTTTATGACCTAAGCACAAAGCCTCATCTATTTCATCAAATAGCTGCATCCAACTTAGTTCAAATTGCTGTCCCTGAATAAATTCCGGTACAATATAATGGTAATTAGTATTAAACCATTTAGTCATTTCCGACGCACTGGTAACTTGACCAGTAGGTGCTACTCCACGAGCCATGCGAAAAAGCGTATCTAGATCAATCAATCCATCTGGATTTTTATGCCTTACTGGAACATTACCTAATAATAAACTAGTTGTTAATACATGATCATACCAAGCAAAATCACCTACTGGTAATAAATCTATACCAGCTTCCTTCTGTTGTTGCCAATGTTTTTTGCGTAGATAGCGCCCAACATTAATTAATTCTTGCTTCGTACTAGCATTAAACCAGTATTTCTCTTGCGCTTTTTTTAATTCCCTATACAACCCTACACGTGGGAACCCTAGTATATGATTCAGGATTTTCATTATTTTCTTCTAATGCCTCTATTAAAAATACAAGTTGATTAATATCAAACCTTAGAAAACTATAGAATATAAAAAAAGCCTGAATTACAAGTTTTTAATTTAAATTAAAAGTAATAATATTCTTTTCTCTATAGAAAAGAATATTTGAAATCGGATAAGTAATTTAGTAATAAATAATCTATTTATCTCATTTACTAGACTAAGAAAATTAGTGATTTTTAATCTGGTAAGTTTTATTTATTATAGAATATATGTTACATAAATAACGTGGGACCGCTTCTTCTATATTAGAGCCAATAACTTCTAAACTTGGCAAACTATCTTTAAGTCGCTGATGCGCATTTTGCATAATGCATCCTTTGCCAGTTATTGATAACATTTCTTTATCATTCAAACCATCACCAAAGGAAATACATTCTTTAATAGAAGAACCCATATAATTAATTACTTCTTTTAGTGCATAGCCTTTGGATACCCCACCAGCCATAACTTCTAGACAATTGGGACAAGAAAAAGTTGTATTTACTCTGTTACCCCATCGGCACTGAATAATTTTCTCAAGTAATAAAAGTTTATTTACCTTATGGCAAGTAAAAAAAATCTTACTAACACCATCAGTACCTAATAAATTGGGCTGAAACAACTTACCTGTAAACATTGATTCTCTAAAAAAGCCATTATCTATTATTGAATAACGACTTAGATACCAATGATCTTTTCTGTAAACATGAGTTAAAATCTCAGGATCAGCAAAAAACATCCCATATAAAGTATATGCAATATCTTCATCTAAATTAATACTCAAAACTAGTTTACCAGCTGCATTATGCACACGGGCACCATTGGAAGTAATAATATAGGCTTTAATACCAATGTTATCTCTAATTTTTGAGACATCAACATGATGTCTACCAGTAGCTAAAATAACTTGCACTCCCTGTGCGGTTAATAAATTAAGAATTTTCTTAGTATAAGGCATAATTCTATGATCCGCTGACAGTAAAGTACCATCTAAATCCGAAACTACGATATGGTACATACTAATTCCCAACACATCAACCAAAAGAGGTGCACCAAGATCTTATTAATTAAAGCTAAATTATATAGCATGGTATAATATCCTGATTTATAGCCATTTTCTATATTTAAAATATGCATAGGGAGCAGCGCCAGTTAAAATCATGAGAATAATTGCTGCCGGATAACCGAAACTCCATTGAAGTTCTGGCATTACTTCAAAATTCATACCATAACTAGAAGCTACTAATGTAGGTGGTAAAAATATAACAGAAACCACTGAAAATATTTTTATTATTCGGTTCTGTTCAATATTAATAAAACCCATCGCCGCTTGCATTAAAAAGTTTACCTTTTGAAGTAAGGATTCATTATGTGGCAATAGAGACTCAATATCACGTATGATCTCACGGGCTTGTTCTAATTGTTTAATAGGAAGACGCGTTTTACGTATTAAGAAATTTAATGCTCTTTGTGTATCCATTAAGCATAAACGAACTTTCCATACAAGATCTTCCAATTCTGATAGCATTGACAATGCTTCATCACATTGATCATCACGAGATCCTTCCATAATTACACGACTCAACTTTTCTAAATCACTATAAATAGTTTCAATTTTATCAGCTAATTGTTCGATTTTGGTTTCAAACAGATCTAACATTAACTCAAAAGCATTACCAGATAGTAAAATCTGACTACGAACACGCATACGGTAAAGTCTAAAAGCCGGTAACTCCTTCTCGCGTAGCGTATATAATCTACCATCACGAATAGTAAAAGCTACGGTAACATTCCCTGCATGATCATCAACATCTTCATAAAAAAAGAAAGAATGTATATGTAATCCATGATCATCTTCAAAAAAACGTGCTGATGCTTCTATATCTTCTAACTCGGGACTCGTAGCTAAACTTTGACCAAGAATTTTCTGAATTTTTTCACGTTCCCTAAATTCTGGTTCCATTAAATCTACCCAGATAGAATCTGCTAAATTATCACCTTCATCCAACTCAAGCCGTGTTAAACGATTTTCAATTAGTTTATATGCGTGCAACATACTGAAACTCTCAATGCTTTAATATTGGGTGCAAATAGAGTAAAAATTAAGTAATTTACTCTATACTTTTATTTATTAATTTTACAGTTAAGAACAATGCCAGGTTTTCCATTAAAATAATCTCTTTATCAAATTAGTAAATGCTTCAAGGTTATCTTCTGTTATTAAGACAAGCCCGTATCTCATCAATACATGTTTTAGGTAACTCCTTAATAAAACGTGATGGTTGATGATACATATTTTTACCATAAAGACGACGAGTTTCTGCCCATGTCAAGGTTAATTTTTGCATCGCTCTTGTAATAGCAACATAAGCTAAACGACGCTCTTCTTCAATCATTAATTGGTCATTAATTGACCTTGAATTCGGAAAAATTCCTTCTTCCATTCCGACTATAAATACTTGATGAAATTCCAGCCCTTTAGCTGCATGCATTGACATTAATTGTACTGCATCTTCTACATCATCAATTTTTTCTCCATTTCTTGTATCTAGTACTAGATTAGAAAGAAACATTTGTAATGGTTGTAAATCATTTTCATATTCAGTAGTATTCAAGATTTTATCTTGACGCGCGGCATTTACCAATTCTTTTAAATTATCTAAACGTGTTTGAATTTGTTCATTTTTATCTTTGTTGTATAAATTCCAGAGACCAGAACTTCTAATCACTCGATCAACTTGTAAATACAGAGATAATCCTTCAATATCTTCTTCGATTCCATCTATGAGTTGCATGAATCTTTTCAAAGCTAACGCAGTACGATTAGCTAATTGTTTTTCTTTTAATAAAAAACAACCGGCATACCAGAGGGTAATATGACGATTTTTGCAAATTTGCCGTAATAACTTCATCGTAATAGCTCCAATTCCTCTTGCTGGAGTATTAACTATGCGTTCAAAAGCTGCATCATCATTTCGATTAACAATCAGCCGAAGATATGCTAACGCGTTTTTAATTTCCAGTCTTTCAAAAAAACGCACTCCTCCATAAATATAATATGGAATCTTATATTGTAGTAATATTTCCTCAATTACCCTTGATTGAGCATTACTACGATAAAGAATGGCGCACTTACTAAGTTTTCCTCCACTTTTATTCCAGGACTTAATACGATTGACCACAAAACGAGCTTCATCTAACTCATTTAAAGCACAATAAACCGTGATTAATTCTCCATTACTATAATTAGTCCAAAGTTTTTTTCCTAAGCGTTTAGAGTTTTTAGAAATTAGTACATTAGCAGCTTTTAGAATATTACTTGTAGAACGATAATTTTGTTCTAACCTAATCATTTTTACATTGCGAAAATCATCTAAAAAGTGCTTAATATTATCTATTTGAGCCCCGCGCCAACCATAGATTGATTGATCATCATCACCAACAATAAGCGTACTGCTTTTATTATTTGCTAATGAACGAATCCAAGCATACTGAATAGTATTGGTATCCTGAAATTCATCAACTAAAATATTCTTAAAGCGTCTACTATAATGATTTAGAATAAATGGATGATTCAACCAAAGTTCATGCGCACGTAATAACAATTCAGGAAAATCTACTAATCTAGATCGCTCACAAGTTTCTTGATAAAAATGATAAATATTTCGCCAAGTTTGTTCAATAGGATTATTTAAGCTTTGAATGTACTGAGGTCGTAAACCTTGATCTTTTTTATGGTTTATATACCACATCGCTTGTAATGCTGACCATTTGTTTTCGTCTAAATTCATCATTTTAATTAATCGCTTTAGCAAACATAATTGATCTTGTTTATCAATAATTTGAAAATCTGAGGATAAATTAGCCTCTAAATAATGAGCACGCAATAATCTATGTGCTATACTATGAAAAGTACCAATCCAGATATCTTTAAGTCGAATTCCTATCAGTTGTTCAGTGCGTTGTAGTATTTCTTCAGCAGCCTTTTTGTTGAAAGTAACTGCCATAATAGAAAATGGTGAACAATGTTCAAACTGTAATAACCAAGCTATTCGATGTACTAAAACCATAGTTTTTCCACTACCTGCTCCTGCTAAAATTAATAAATTACTGCGGGGAGCAGTTACTGCTTCATATTGTTTATCATTTAAATTATTTAGAAATCCATAAAGATTTATGGTTTTTTGATGCATAAAACCCCATCATAAACATGGATAGCAGGTCCTGTAAGAAATAATGCATGTCCTATTCCTCTCCAGTCAATATGTAATCTTCCTCCTGGTAAATCAACATTTACCTTATTATCTAATAAACCTTGCTGTACACCTATAGCAACTGCAGCACATGCCCCACTTCCACATGCTGGAGTTTCACCAACACCTCGCTCAAATACGCGCAATCTAATATGTGCGCGATCAATAACTTCCATAAAACCAATATTAGCATGCTCAGGGAACATTTCATGTTTTTCTAAAATTGAACCAAGCTCTTCAACCGGTGCCTGTTTAATATTATCTACCTGAATTACACAATGGGGATTGCCTATTGATACCACCCCAAAAATTACCACTTTTTCTCCAACTACCCTTCGGTATTGTTTTTCTTGATTATTAGTAATAAATGGAATTTTATGTGGTAAAAAAATAGGTTCATTAAGTTTCACACAGATCTGCTCCTTATTGATAACATTAAGCACTATACTACCTTTCTTGGTGCTTACCCTAATGGTGGTTTTTTTAGTTAATTTTTTTAAATTAACAAAACGCGCAAAACAGCGGGCACCATTTCCACATTGTTCTACTTCATTACCGTTAGCATTAAATATACGATAATGAAAGTCAAAATACGGTTTATTTGTCGCTTCAACTAAAAGTAATTGATCAAATCCAATACCTATGCGTCGATCAGCTAATTTGCGAATGAGATTAACTGAAATATCAATATTTTGTGTGATAGCATCAACAATCATAAAATCGTTACCAAGGCTATGCATTTTCGAAAACTGCATTTAAAGCTCCCTATTAGTAGGTTTTCTAATTTTATGGATTTTTGAATTTTCCGTGGGAATTAAAATTACTTTATTAATATAATAAATCATATTAAGATATTGCATCAATATCTTAATAATTCAATCTTTACTAATTTAAAAGCTACGAGAGCCTGATGCTCTCGTAATCAAAAAATATGATTTAAAATAATTTTTCATTTTTTATCACATTCAATTTATTGTTTACGCACTGTTTCATTATTTTTTATCCGTACCCTCCTTACGTACAAATACTTCTTCAACAAGATGGGTAGTGGTCTTATCAATTCCCGCGGGTTCTGTATTATTAATTTCTTGTCCGGTATCAGACCAATTAATGTGATCATACGAATGATGCTTCTTGTTGTTAATAGCAGCACGTAAAATTGCTACGTGCTCTTCATGGAGAGGTATGTCAACTTCTAGATGTTTATATTTTTCGGTAACAAAACGACGAACTCGTGTTGAACCTTTATTAACTAACTTTTTATCCAAGATCTGTTGATGATCCTCATTACTTGGATATCTACATTTCGGAGATAATGTAGTGATCTCATTATCAAATTGATATGCATTAAGGATCTCCATGGCACGATCAGTTTCATTTTCATTATGAGTACGAAGTATTAATAATATTCCACCAGTATCAATTGCCTGTGCATAGATTTTAGCTTCTTGTTCAGTTAAACTATTACCTAATAATCTCTGCCAAATATCATGTTCTTTGAATATTAGATTCTCTGCTTTCAACTGCTCACTATGAATTATACTGATATCCTTATTATAAAAACCAGATTTTAATAGATTTTTATTGGCAGCTTTAGCATGTTCAATATTATCAAATAAAGTAACAATTTTTTCAGAGTTCATTATTAAACCCCTTAATGAAATTAAGTTTCAGATGAAATTTTCATGTTTGATTAAGTCATCAATATTATTTAATATTTTATTATTTTTTTATCACCGAAATAGATACGCGGCGGTTTTTAGCACGTCCTTCAGGTGTTTCATTAGAAGCTATAGGAGAATTTTCACCCTCACCTTCAGCAACTAATTGTTGGGCAGGAACTTTTAACTTAATCAATTCTTTCATTATTACCTCTGCTCGAGCTTTTGATAATGTTTTATTTTGTTCGGGATTACCTCTATTATCAGTATAGCCAATTATTTTAACCTTAACATGTGGATATGCTTTTAAAATCTCTGCAATATTATTAATCTGTACTTGTGCTGCAGTTGACACATCATTGCGATCAAAATTAAAAACCATTTTATCAAGGTTTAATTGTTGGCTAGGGTTTTGAATAATTTTCAGGAGTTTAGCTTCAATACTGTCATTATTTATTTGGATTACTACCCCATCTGGTAAGGTTACGTATTTGGTATTACTTATGCTCTTATCATCATGTAACAATACCGAGGATTTTTGTTGATGAGATACTCTACTCTCAGAATGATGAAAAACCCAATATAAAATAATTAAAAAAGATAATAATAAAGGAATTAACCACCATAGTAAACTAGAACGTTTTTTTATAACTTCTTGTGCTAGTATTGGACTACCATCTTTTTTTTGTCTATTAGGTAACATATCTTTTCCTCCATGTCTAAGAATAAATAATTTTTAGTATTACTTTCACCAAGTCAAATCTTGATAAATTAACTATAGTGTTATTTAAAATAAAATGCCACTAATAAAATTTTACTATTAAAAGATTAATAATTCTATTGGTCGGCGAGAGAGGATTTGAACCTCCGACCCACTGGTCCCAAACCAGTTGCGCTACCAAGCTGCGCTACTCGCCGTTTAAATTTATCTAATTATTAATGGTGCGAAGAGAGGGACTTGAACCCTCACATCTTTATAGAGAAACTAGCTCCTGAAGCTAGCGCGTCTACCAAATTCCGCCATCTTCGCTATAAATCATTATGGGGTGGCTAATGGGATTTGAACCCATGACAACTGGAACCACAATCCAGGGCTCTACCAACTGAGCTATAGCCACCATTATACATATAATATCATCTTATTGATTTTATTAACAAAATAAAATGGCGCACCCGACAGGATTTGAACCTGAGTCCTCTGCCTTCGGAGGGCAACGCTCTATCCAACTGAGCTACGGGTGCGTTAATAATTATAGTAAATCTAAATTTATGGATAAGCAACTACATCATATTTTATTCTCCAGAATCCTAACTAGAACGTTTCATCATTTTGAAAAATTCTTCATTAGTTTTAGTCATTGCTAGTTTTTTTAAAAGAAATTCCATAGCATCGATTTCACCCATAGGATGTATAATTTTTCTTAAAATCCACATTTTTTGAAGCTCTTCATGTGAAGTTAATAATTCTTCCTTGCGCGTTCCTGAACGGTTATAATCTATAGCTGGAAAGACACGTTTTTCAGCAATTTTACGAGCCAGATGTAATTCCATGTTGCCAGTACCTTTAAATTCTTCATAAATAACTTCATCCATTTTAGAACCAGTATCAATTAGTGCAGTCGCTATAATAGTTAAACTACCACCTTCAGCTACATTACGGGCCGCTCCAAAAAATCTCTTTGGACGGTGTAAAGCATTAGCATCTACTCCACCTGTTAATACCTTTCCAGAAGCTGGAACTACGGTATTATAAGCTCTGGCAAGACGAGTAATAGAATCAAGTAAGATTATTACATCTTTCTTATGTTCAACTAAGCGTTTAGCTTTTTCAATAACCATTTCCGCAACTTGAACATGACGAGAAGCAGGTTCGTCAAAAGTGGAAGCCATTACTTCTCCTTGTACAAGTCTTTGCATTTCGGTAACTTCTTCAGGGCGTTCATCTATAAGAAGTACTATCAAAACACAATCAGAATGATTATAAGCTACACTTTGTGCAATATTTTGGAGTAGCATAGTTTTTCCTGCTTTTGGTGGAGCTACAATTAAACCTCTTTGTCCAAGACCAATAGGTGAGGCTAAATCTAAAACCCGTGCGGTTAAATCTTCTGTCGAACCATTTCCTCTTTCCATTCGCAAACGTGCATTAGCATGTAATGGAGTTAAATTTTCAAATAATATTTTGCTGCGCGCATTTTCAGGTTTATCATGATTAACATCATTTACTTTTAACAGCGCAAAATAACGCTCGCCCTCTTTTGGAGGGCGAATTTTGCCAGCAATCGTATCTCCTGTTCTAAGATTGAAGCGTCTAATTTGACTAGGAGATACATAAATATCATCCGGTCCTGCTAGATAGGAACTATCTGCAGAACGCAAAAAACCAAAACCATCCTGTAAGATTTCTAATACACCATCACCGAAAATATCTTCGCCACTTTTTGCATGTTGTTTAAGAATTGCAAAAATAATGTCTTGTTTACGCCGTGCTAAATTTTCTATTCCAATACTCTCGCCAATAGTAATTAATTTAGATACTGGCGTATTTTTTAATTCGGTAAGATTCATAATTGTGAGTTCTTAAAATAGGAAGTTCCATCGAACTTTTTTTCTGATGAAGAAAACGATAGTTATTTAAATTTTGTTGATTATTATCTCTATTTTAGAGAAATAGAGATCAAATAAAACAATATACTTTAAAACTATCATTCATGAATAATAGTAATCTTGTCTAAGATCTAGAGGTCATTAAAGTAATTATTTTAATAATTAATATAATTTAATCTTGCAGTAACTATACTTTAGGATAATTAAGCTCAGACGTATAGGAATAATGAATTACTTCTATATTATTAGACATCTATACTATAAATTTTTAAATATGAATTAATGAATTCTTTCATCTGTCCTTTAGATAAAATTCCTACTTTACTCGCCAGAATTTCACCATGGTTAAATAATAACAGAGTAGGAATCCCTCTAATTCCATATTTTTGGGCTGTATTCTGATTTTTATCTACATTTAATTTAGTTACCTTCAGCCTACCATGATATTCTTCAGCAATTTCGCTAATAATAGGTGCAATTATTTTACAAGGTCCACACCATTCTGCCCAGAAATCAACTAGCGTCCATTGGTCGGCTTTTAACACATTGGTTTCAAAATTCTCATCTGTCAATTGAATAATTTTATCGCTCATCTTACACTCCACATATATTTCGCTAATTTCAACAAATAATTAAACTCAAGTAGTTTTATTTTAGTAATTCTATTCGATGAGTTACTTATACATAAATAATTTACATTATGAGCGTAAAATAAAATTATTAGTCAATAATTAACAAAATCAGAGATTGATTCTTGATAATCAAATAACTTAAGCTTTATATAATTAAATTTGCTTTTACTTATTACTCTCTAAAATTAGAGAGTAATCAATCATAAACCTGCTTAAATTTTATTATACCAATGCTATAACTGTTACGTTGCTCAGTATAATGTAAGAAGCATTAATAAAATTATTTTTACTTTCGTTATATTTAACGTATTAAAGTTTTTATATTTAATCATCATTATCTAAATAATCTTCTAAGTTTTCCATGGATGTACCCCCAGATAGAGTATGAAATCTTTTAGGACGTTTAATACGCATAAGATATTTTATCCAAACACGTTCCTGGTCAGTTTCAGGTGGAAGTTTTCCTCGACATACTTCGACAAATCTTTGCTCTTCAATATTTATAGGATCACGTTTTTCAAGATATAACTCATTAAATGCATAACCATAACGTTCCAATAATTGCGCTTCTTTTATAGTAAAATCTCCATAGCGCGAAAATCCCCGTGGATAGTATTTATTATCAAAAAAACGAATTTTTGTAAAAAAACTTTCTACAGTCATTTGATTTACTCCTAAATCAAAATTTGATTACGTTAAATATTATACAATAAATAATCTAATATCATTGTATCACATAATTAAACCTCCTAATATTATATTTCTTCAATATAAGTATCTCTAAATTAAACCAATCCTAATTTAATATTATGGCAGGGGCGAAGGGACTTGAACCCTTAACATCCGGTTTTGGAGACCGGTGCTCTACCAATTGAACTACGCCCCTCACAGTGCTACAGATAGGTATCTAAATTATCTTACCATTTTATATTCTATGGTATAGAAATTATAGTTTCATCTTTAATTTGTTTTATGACATTTTGTAATGGTGGCAATACTCCATGCCACAATAAAAAGGATTCCGCAGCTTGTGCTACTAACATTCCGATTCCATCAGTATATTGTTTACATCCTTGTTGTTTGCACCATTGTAAAAATGGAGTTAATTTAGGCTGATAAAATATATCATAGCAGTAAATATTTGGCGTAATCAATTTATTAGGTAATTCAGGCTTCTTTCCATAGATACCGCAAGAAGTAGCATTAATAATTATATTAAATTTATGATCATATTGGTTGAAATTTGTTAAGATTGAAATATTACCATATTTTTTAAATCTATGAACTATTTCTTCAGCATGAGAGATAGTTCGATTATTTATCATAATCGAACAACCATAAGATAGAAGCGGAAATATAATTCCATATGCGGCGCCACCTGCACCTATAATTAAAATATTATCTTTGGGTTTGATAAAATTAATTCTTTTTAGATCAATAAGTAAGCCAATACCATCAGTATTATCTCCTAATAATTGATTATCTTCTAATTTTTTAATAGTATTTACTGACCCAGCCAATAAAGCCCGTTTAGTTAACTTATGAGACAGATTATAAGCAGTTTTTTTAAACGGTACAGTTATATTTGCACCGTGTGCACCAGATTCAAAAAAATTCTTTAATTCTTCTTTAAAATTTTCTAAAGATGCACAAATACTACCATAAGTATGATGTTTAATGTTCATTTGCTCAGCAAATAACTGGTGAATACGTGGTGATTTACTATGTTTTACAGGATTTCCAAAAAGTGCATAACTAATCATTATATTATTCTCCAGAACGAATTATCTTACCAGTAAAAATATCTATAATTTCAGTAGGATGCTGTAATCTTCCAACTTTACCAGGATAAATCAATAATTGATAACCAAATTGATTTCTTATTTCTTCGACTGAACGACATGGTGGAAATCCATGAAAATTTGCACTAGTTGAAATTAATGGTTTTTTAAAAGCCCTACATAATTTTTTTACTGGAGGATAATTACTTACACGAACTGCTACAGAAGAAAATCTACCAGTAATCCAATATGGAGTTTTAGGGTTAGCTGGAAGCACTAATGTCATGGGTCCTGGCCATAGACAACCGATAATTTCACGTTGTTTAGATAATAATATTTCATCAGCAATATAAGGTTTAATTTGCTGATAATCAGCAGCAACCAAAATTAATCCGTTTTCAATGGGACGCTGTTTTAACGATAATAATTGCATTACAGCTTTTTTGCTATCTGGATTACAACCTAAACCATATACAGCTTCTGTCGGATAAGCAATAATAGCATCTTCACCTAGTTTTTTTAAAAAAAATTCTATTTTAGACTTACATTTCATATTTTTTTATTTAAAAATTACTAATAATAGTGATTATTATAAATAATAAATATCTATATTTCTAAAGATGAAAATTTATGACAGTTATGAAGCTCTTAACTTATCCTAATAATCGGCTGAGAGACATTGCTCTACCGGTTAAGAAAGTTGATAAAAATATCAAAAAAATTGTTGATAACATGTTGGAAACCATGTATGAAAAAGATGGTATTGGCCTAGCTGCTACACAAGTAAATTTACCTCAGCAGATCATCGTCATTGATATATCAACATCACGCAACGAACCTTTAGTATTAATTAATCCAGAATTTTTAGAAAAAAAAGGTAGTATTAGTCTTGAAGAAGGATGTTTATCTATTCCACAACAAAAAGCTTTTATATCACGGTCAAAAACCGTAAAAATCACGGCTTTAGATATCCAAAATAATTCTTTCACTATTGAAGCCAATAACTTAATGGCGGTTTGCATCCAACATGAAATGGATCATTTAGTAGGCAAATTATTCATTGATTATCTTTCACCCATCAAACGTCATCTAATTCGTCAAAGATTAGAAAAATTGCAAAAAAAGTACCGAAGAAAATCAAGGAACCGTACTAACATAATTTAAATAGGTACTGAGGTGTTTAATATTTTAAAAATAATTTTTGCAGGAACTCCTGTATTCGCTGCTCGTCATCTAGATGCGCTACTTAATCAATATCCAGTGATTGGAGTATTGACACAGCCTGACAAATATGTTGGTCGCGGTAATAGATTAGTTTTTAGCCCCGTAAAACAACTAGCTATTAAAAAAAATATTCCAATATTACAACCAGAGTCTCTTATTGAAGAAAAAATTCAACAACAGATTAAAACTTTAAATGCGGATATTATGGTAGTAGTAGCTTACGGTAAGATCTTACCTCAAGAAGTGCTTAACTTACCTAGATTTGGTTGCATTAATATACATGCTTCTCTACTACCAAGATGGCGTGGAGCGGCACCTATCCAACGTTCATTATGCGCAGGTGATGAAGAAACCGGTATCACCACGATAAAAATGAATACTAATATTGATGCGGGAGATATTCTACATAGAATTCACTGCAAAATTGAAAGTACAGATACTACTGCTACACTTTACGATAAGTTATCTAAATTTGGCTCAATGAGTATGCTAGCTACTTTAAAACAATTTGCAACTGGTACCACATGTCCGATTAAACAACCAGAAGATAACATAAGCTATGCTACCAAAATAAGCAAGCAAGAATCCCGTATTGACTGGACCTTATCAGCCATTAAAATTGAGCGCTATATAAGAGCATTTAATCCATGGCCAGTTAGTTATTTTATGCTGAAAGATCAAATGATAAGAGTTTGGAAAGCATCAATAATTGATTCGATTTTATCTAATTCATCTCAGCCTGGAGAAATTTTACAAGCTAATCAACATGGAATTAAAATTGCTACTTCAAATGGAGTTTTAAATATAGAAGAGCTACAAACTGCAGGTAGAAAAGTTATGAAAGTTCGAGAATTTTTAAATTCGAAGCGTGAATTGTTTACTCCAGGAGATATTGTTAATTAACTTAAGGTAATCATTAGAATAAATATATGCCATATAAAGTTGCTTTAACAGGTGGAATTGGTAGTGGCAAAACTACTGTATCTAAAGAATTTGCGAAATTAGGCGTTGAGGTAGTAGATGCTGATGTAATTTCTCGTCAAGTAGTTGAACCCGGAAAATTAGCACTTATTGCAATCATTAAAAAATTTGGTAAGAGAATTTTGAATCTAGATGGAACTCTGAATAGAGTTAAATTACGCCAAATAATTATTCATTCACCAAAAGATAAAATTTGGTTAAATAATTTACTGCATCCTCTTATTGACCATGAAACTAACCTTCAATTGGTGAATTGTAAATCCGTATGGTGTCTCTGGGTAGTACCTTTATTGGTAGAAAATAAACTTTATACATTAGCTCAACGTGTATTAGTAGTTGATGTAGATCGTGAAAAACAGTTAATTAGGACTATGTTGCGTGATCAGGTTAGTCGTCAACAAGCAGAACAAATCATTTCAATGCAAGCTACCCGAGAAGAGAGACTTGCAATTGCAGATGATATCATTGATAATAATGGATCAAAAAAAATGTGGATTTCAAAAATTAAGAGGTTATATCAATCTTATTTATCTCTTGCATTAGCGGAAAAAAATGAAAAAAATCTTAAAAGTTAAATGTCCAATCTGTAGTAAACAAATTATCTGGAAAGATAATATATGGCGTCCTTTCTGTAGTCATCATTGTAAGTTAATTGATTTAGAAGAATGGTTTAATGAAGTAAAATGTCTTTATATTGCTGATGATACTAACAAGTTAAATTAACACGACCATGACACCGCTTATATTTTTTATTGGAACCACATGGACACAGATCATTACGCCCTATTTTAGACGCCTCATTATTAGTCCAAAAATTACTAGTTAATCCTTTGTTGAGATCCACCTTAATATTACATAATATACCAACAATTTCATATTTCATTGTTTCTAGCATAGTAGAAAACATTGCGAATGATTCACGCTTATATTCTTGTATTGGATCTTTTTGCGCATAACCACGTAAGTGAATACCTTGACGTAGATAATCCATAGCAGCTAAATGTTCTTTCCATAAAGAATCCAAGGTTTGTAACACTAATTTTTTTTCAAAATTACTTATAAATTCAATTCCGATAAATTTTCTTTTTTGCTGATAAAGATTTTTTATCTCTAAAATTATTCTCTCAATTAATTGCTCAGAAATCAATCTATTATCATCAATCCATTCTTCAATCGGTAAATCTATATCATAATTAATTTTCAGATGTTCTTTTAAACCAGTAATATTCCAGATTTCATCTATAGATTGCAAGGGAATATAGCTATTAATAATGTTCCTAAAAACATCTTCATATATGGTAATAATAGTTTCACTAACATCTGGTGATTCAAGTAATTCATTACGCTGTGCATAAATAGCCTGACGTTGATCATTAGCTACATCATCATATTCCAATAACTGTTTACGAATTTCAAAGTTACGAATTTCAACCTTGCGCTGTGCATTAGCAATCGCCTTGGTAACCCAAGGGTGTTCTATAGCCTCCCCGGATTTGATTCCGATTTTACGCATGATATTAGATAATCGATCAGAAGCAAAAATTCGCATTAAACTATCTTCCATCGAAAGATAAAATCTAGAAGATCCAGGATCTCCTTGTCTTCCTGATCGTCCACGAAGCTGATTATCAATTCTCCGAGATTCATGACGTTCCGTTCCGATAATATGTAATCCTCCTGCATTAACTACAGCATTATGGCGAATTTTCCAATCATTATTAACCTTTTTAATATCTTCTTGAGTAGGTTGTTTAAGTTGATAAATTTCCGCCTGTAAATTTCCTCCTAAGACAATATCTGTACCACGTCCCGCCATATTGGTAGCTATAGTTACTTTTCCTGGCTGACCAGCTTGTGCTACTATATATGCTTCAGATTCATGAAATTTAGCATTTAATACATTATGAACAATACCAGAATGAGTTAATTCTCGAGAAATTATTTCTGATTTTTCAATTGAAATAGTACCTACCAATACAGGTTGACCATTGGCTGTACGTTTTTTAATATCTTGAATAATTGCATTAATTTTTTCTCTTTCACTTATATAAACCAAATCTGGTAAATCAGTACGTATCATTCTCCGATTAGTAGGAACTACAACAGTATCCAATTTATAAATAGAAGTAAATTCAAATGCTTCTGTCTCAGCTGTACCCGTCATTCCGGCTAATTTTTCATAAATTCTAAAATAATTCTGAAAAGTAATAGAAGCTAAGGTCTGATTTTCACTATGAATCTGTACTCCTTCTTTAGCTTCTATTGCTTGATGTAAACCATCAGACCAACGTCTCCCAGACATAGCACGACCTGTATGTTCATCAACAATAATAATTTGCTCATTTTTTACAAGATAATCCACATTACGAAAAAATAATGTATGAGCACGTAAAGCTGCGGTAACATGATGCATTAGTCTTATATTATGATAAGAATAAAGTGATTCACCTTGATTCATAATACCTTCTTTAACCAAACAATCTTCTATTAAAATTAGACCACGTTCGGTCAAGTAAACTTGACGAGCTTTTTCATCTACAAAAAAATGTCCAACACCTTTGAAGGTCTTCGAATCTTCTTTATCTTGTCTAATTAATTTTGGGATAAGGTGATTTACTCGAATGTAAAGCTCCGAGCTATTCTCCAATGGTCCAGAGATAATTAAAGGGGTGCGGGCTTCATCAATAAGTATGGAATCTACTTCATCAACTAATGCATAATGTAACTTGCGTTGCACACGTTCTTTTTTAGAAAAAACCATATTATCCCGTAGATAATCAAATCCATATTCATTATTAGTTCCATAAGTAATATCAGCGGCATATGCCGCTTGCTTTTGGGCTATAGATAATCCTGGTAAGTTTATGCCTACCGTAAGTTCAAGAAATTCAAATAAAGGACGATTAATTTCCGCATCTCGTTTAGCCAAATAATCATTAACAGTAACTATATGTACCCCTTTTCCTGTAAGAGCATTTAAGTAAGCTGGTAATGTCGCGGTCAATGTTTTACCTTCACCGGTACGCATTTCAGCAATACAACGATTATTTAATACTATTCCACCAAGTAACTGAACATCAAAAGGCCGCATATTAAAAACACGTTTACTAGCTTCACGTACAGTAGCAAAAGCCTCAGGAATTAAATTTTCTAAAGTTTCTCCGGATTTTAAACGTAAACGAAATAGATTAGTTTGTTCCTTGAGTGCTTCATTAGATAGTTTACTAAATTTATTTTCTAGTTGATTAATAGTATCTACTAGGTAATTCAGGCGATTAAGTATACGATCATTTCTAGTACCAAATATTTTATTTAAAAATTTTAATAACATAAAAATTAAAATCTCTTGATTATATAGTTTGATTACCATGGTTGTAAAATACTGTAATTAATAATAATTAAATATGTTTTTTTAATAGATTTATAAATATCATGAATATGAATTTCAATCTTATAATTACGCATTTATAATCTTATTAATTATATTTAATATTCTACGGTAATCCATTATGCGCTATAGTAATTTATACTCGGTTATAAATATTTTTGAAGATGCTAAACAGCACAAGAAGAGTATCCTAAATTTTCTGCAACGAAGAGCGATGATACTGATTAATTTAGATCTTGCAGTAAAAAGTGTCCTTCCTTCATATTTTAAACCTTGGTACAGAGTCGCTAATATTCATTATCATACCTTAATACTTGAAACAGCAAATGCTAAATGGATGAAAAGATTACTTTATGAACAACATAGTTTCATTAATATTTTAAGATCTAAAATTTTACCTTCATTAGTATCTATCGATTTTTATATAAATCCATCATGGAAACGACTCACAAATGATCCCAATATTTTACCCGAGCATCAAAACAAAAATATTATCTCATATAGAACTATCAGCAAGAAAACTGCAACTATGTTGCGTCAGGTTGCAATGAAAAGTCCGGATAACATCAAAGCGGCATTAGAAAAATTAGCAGATTTAGCTAAAATAAATAATTAGCTAATTTTAACACTGATCTGGAATTAGATTATACAGTTAGTCCAGTATTTTTGGCGTAAAAATTAATTTTCCGCTATCTATCAAATAATGTTGTGGTTTTCATCATCAGGTTATTAACCATAGATTAACTGTAGTGTTTCCAATCTCCTTTAATAAGCCAGATCTAAAATATTTTTAACCAGCTGCGAAAAATTTATTCCTACATATTGCGCTGCTATAGGAACCAAACTTCTGCTAGTCATACCAGGAGAAGTATTGACTTCAAGGAGATAAAAATGATCATCATCTAGCATAATATCTATACGTCCACAACCTCTACAACCTAAAGCATTCCATGCTTTTAATACCAATTTTTTTAAATTAGCTTCTTGAACTATTGATAAACCGCTTGGACATAAATATTTGGTATCTTGAGAACAATATTTTGCTTGATAATCATAAAAGATTCCGGAAGATTGAATCCTAATTGGAGGAAACACACTGTCTCCTAAAATTACTACGGTATATTCTGGACCACTTAACCATTTTTCTATCAATACTGTATCATCATAATAAAAGGCGGTATTTAAAGCCTTATCGAGTTCGTGAAGATGATTAACCTTAGTTATTCCTATGCTCGAACCCTCCTGGCTAGGTTTAACTATGACTGGCATTGATAAATCTCTTACATATTCTATTAAAACAGTATTTAAATATGGCTTATAATCATCTTTTTTTACCGTTACCCAAGGTGCTACTGGTAAACCAATCCCTTTCCACAATAATTTCGTACGCAATTTATCTATTGCAATAGCCGAAGCGAGAACTCTACTTCCTGTATAAGGAAGTTCCATAAAATCTAGCACCCCCTGGATGATACCATCCTCTCCTCCTCTTCCATGAAGAGCCATAAAAACCTTGTTAAATCCTTCTTTTCTTAAATTAATCACTGAGAAATATCTTAGATCTCTTGCATATGCATCAATGCCAGCATTTTTTAAAGCAACTAAAATGGCTAACCCTGATCGCAAAGAAACCTCTCTTTCTGCAGAATTTCCACCTAGTAAGACAGCTATCTTATCAATCATTATTAATCTCTGGATTAAGCTTCATTTTGGCTAGTTTATGAGCAATTTTTCCAATATTTCCTGCTCCTTGTACAATAATAACATCATTATCTGCTAATAATGAAGCAAGCATTTTAGGTAAATCATGGGTTTTGTACACTAATATAGGATGTATTTTTCCTTGTTTTATAATAGTATTACATAATGTATTACTATTGATTCCAGGTATACTTTGTTCACCTGCAGGATATACTTCTAATAGCAATAGAACATCTACATGAGATAGTACTTTAACGAAATAATCATAAAGATCACGTGTTCGCGTATAACGATGTGGTTGAAAAACCATAATAATTCTTTTATCTGGCCAACTAGCTCTCACCGTTTGGATAGTTACCTCAACTTCATGAGGATGATGTCCATAATCATCTATTAATAATATTTTACCTGTTGTACCATTAACATTTTCTAAATCAAATTCCCCTAGGAAATCAAAACGACGTGTGGTTCCCTGATAATTTTCTAGAGCATCACAAATTATCTTATCATTAATACCCTCTTGAGTAGCCAATGCAATTGCAGCGGCTGCATTAAGCGCATTATGACGGCCTGGTGCATTTAAGATTACCGATAATCTTGGCATAGAGTGGCGAACGATTGAAAAATGCGCTTTAATTCCATGCGCTTCATAATTTTTAATACGTATATCCGCTTTTTCATTGAAGCCATATGTTATAATTTGACGTTTTATATAAGGTATTATCTGACGAATCACCTTATCATCCAGACATATTATCGCTCTACCATGAAAAGGTAAATTATGTAAAAAATTAATAAAAGTTTTTTTAAGATTTTCAAAATTACCTTGATAGTAATCGAGATGTTCAGCTTCAATGTTTGTAACAATAACTACCATAGGTTGTAAATATAGAAAAGAAGCATCACTCTCATCAGCTTCTACAATCAGATATTTACTTTTACCCATACGAGCATTGGTACCCGTGAATTTTATTAATCCACCATTAATAAACGTAGGATCTAATCCTGCTTCATGATAGATACTAACAATCATAGCTGTAGTTGTAGTTTTGCCATGTGTTCCCGATATAGCTATTCCGTATCGAAAACGCATTAGTTCTGCTAACATTTCTGCTCTTCTAATTACTGGGATACGTGCTTGGTAAGCTGCCAAAATTTCTGGATTGTCATCAGAAATCGCTGTTGATAAAACAACTACACTAGCATTTTTAATATTAGCTGGATGATGATAAAAATATATCTTCGCTCCTAAAGATATCAGATGTTGTGTCATGGCATTAGGTACAAGATCTGAACCACTAATTTGATAACCTTCCTTAGCTAATAAGGAAGCTATCGAGCCCATTCCGCATCCACCAATACCTACAAAATGTATATTTTTACCAGGTACTATATAATGATGATCTAATGGTATTAATTTTAGGGTAGTCATCAATTTTAAGTTACTATTTAACGTTGCTTTCTTTTATGTAAATATTTTACATTATTAGAGAATTCTATCAGGTTATTGCAGATTGACATATTATTGCTGCAATCCGTTCGGTAGCATCACGAATAGCTAAAGAACGCGCTAATACTGCCATCTTTAATAATGTCGATCTATCTAATTTTTCCAATATTTCTGCAACTAATGGTGCGGTAAATTTTGATTGTTCTAAAATTTTAGCAGCCCCAATCCTTTCTAAAGGCAAGGCATTCCAATATTGCTGTTTGTCATTATGTTTAAAAGGTACAAAAATGGCAGGTAATCCAACTACGGCTATTTCACTTACCGTCATAGCCCCTGAACGACATATCACTATATCAGCCCAAGCATAGGCTAATGCTATATCTTCTATAAATTCATTGAGTCGATATTTAGTATGATATACTTGTTGATAATATTTCATGACAGTATTTAAGGATTGTTTGCCAACTTGATGCCAGATTGTAATCTTATTACCCATAAGAATCGCCACTTGGGGTATAGTAAAATTTAAAATTTGTGATCCCTGGCTACCACCGAGTACTAGAATGCGAAGCGGCAAGTCTTTTCGGCATGACCAACGCATTTCTGGAGGAGGTAACCTACGCAATTTATTGCGTATAGGATTTCCTACTAATACAGCGTTCTTTAAGGTTCCTGGAAATGCTTGTAATGTGATTTTAGCAATTTTGGTAATCCATCGATTAGTTAAACCGGCAATACCATTCTGTTCATGTATAACTATTGGAATACCATATATCCAAGCCGCTAAACAACCTGGAGCAGAAACATAACCTCCCATTCCCAGTACTACATTAGGATGCCATAATCTTATTATTTGATAAGCTTTACATATAGCACTTATAAATTTTGGAAACAAGGTAAAAAATGGCTTAATTCCCTTACCACGTAAGCCTTGTATACGAATGAATTCAATTTCAATTCCATGTTGTGGTACTAAGGTTGCTTCCAAACGATCTGATGTTCCTAGCCAAAGAATCTTCCAACCCTGACTAATAAGATATTGTACAATTGCAATACCTGGAAAAATATGGCCACCTGTTCCACCAGCAATTACTATTAAGCGCTTAGACGAAATCAAAGATCACACCTCGCATACCAGCTTGTATTTTTTTGTGCTATTCAATAGCTATTATTAATAATAGTACGATATCTATTATAAAAGTATCCTACCTTGACATAGTTTTTAATTAAAATATGCAACATTATCCTAATATTTTAGCAAATTTTGTAAAGATATTGCCTCTATGAGCAAAATCTTTAAATTGATCTTTACTAGAACATGCTGGAGAAAGCAAAACTAAATCACCTGGTTTGACCTTACTAGCAATATCTTGCATTGCATCAACCATGGTAGTTGTTAGGATGCTAGTATCCTGTCGTAATTTTTCGAATTTTTTTCTGTCCTGCCCAAAACAATAAAGCTGTAATTTATCATCTTGTAAATAAAATGAGAGATTTTTTAAATTCGCACCTTTACTATTTCCACCTACTAGTAAATAAATCATTCCGCGTGTTAATAATTTACTAACTCTAAGTGCTGCGATAGTACTGCCTACATTAGTAGCCTTAGAATCATTAACCCAAGATATTCCTTTATTTTTCCAAACTAACTGAAAACAATGAGGTAATCCGTTAAAATTTTTTAATGCTTGAATACAACAATTTTTTGATAATCCAATGACATCAGCGATTGCTAGAGCTGCTAGTACGTTAGTATAATTATGTTGTCCTATTAATTTTAGTTCTGCGGTATTTAATATTTTAGCACCATTTACTAACATCCAAATATTACCATTATTAAAATTTAGATGATAATCTCCTTTATGAATACCAAAACTTACAGATTTTTGGTGATAATTTAGTATTCGAGGTTGTGTATTTTTTTCCTCAGCATTGAATATACATACTTCAGCATGTTCGTAAATACGTAATTTTGCCATTTTATAATTATATAATTTATTAAAATAGTAATCTCTATGATCTTCACTAATATTCAAAATTGTAGCTGCCTTTGTATGTAAACTATAAGTAGCTTCAAGTTGAAAACTAGAAAGTTCTAAAACATATAATTGGTAGGATTGTTGTAATAAATTTAGAGCTGGTAGTCCAATATTGCCCCCTACACCAGTAACTAAACCGCAAGATCGTGCCATTGCGCCAATTAAAACAGATACGGTACTTTTGCCATTGGTGCCAGTGATAGCAATAATTGGAGCACGGGCTTCACGACAAAATAATTCAATATCACTAATTATTTCTATACCAGTTCTAGCTGAGTTAATTAATAAAGGATGCCTAAACATACCAGGGCTAACAATTATCATATCAGCATACAGTAACCATTCTTGATTTAAAGAACCTAACCAGCACTCAATAAAATTCGGTAGGTTTTTTTTTTCTGGAGGATAAATACGGGTATCCATGACTCTAGGGATTACTCCACGAGATAAAAAAAATTTTATACAGGACATTCCGGTAATTCCTAGTCCAATTATGACAATGTTTTTATTGCGATAGTTATTCAATTTAACGTACCTTGAAGGTTGCTAAACTAATCAATAATAATATTGCCGAGATGATCCAGAACCTTACTATAATCTTAGACTCAGGCCACCCTTTTAATTCATAATGATGATGAATAGGAGCCATCATAAAAATTTTTTGTCCACGTATTTTAAATGATCCTAATTGTAAAATTACCGATAGTGTCTCAATAACAAATATACCACCCATTAACAATAATAATAACTCCTCTCTTAACAATACAGCAATTATTCCTAATATACCACCTAAGGCTAAAGATCCAACATCTCCCATAAATATTTGAGCAGGGTGCGTGTTAAACCATAAAAAACCTAAGCTGGCACCAATAATTGCAGTACAAAAAACCATGAGTTCTCCAGCATAAGGTAAATAAGGTATATGCAATTCATCAGCAAAATGAAGATTACTAGTTAACCAGGCAATGAACGCTAGACCAGTTGCAACCAATAAAATGGGCATAATAGCTAATCCATCTAACCCATCTGTGAGATTTACAGCATTGCTAGTTCCTATAATGACAAAATAAGTTAATAATAAATACGTTATCTGCCTTTGTGGTATTAAATCTTTTAAAAATGGTACTACAAGTTGTGTGGCTACTGTATTTTTACCCATCTTATATAAGATAACACTAATTAATAATGCTATTATCGATTGCCAGAAATATTTCCAAAAAGCAATTAAACCTTGGGCATTTTTGCTTTTCACTTTCCTATAATCATCAATGAATCCAATAATACCGTAACCTATTAAAACCAAGAATACACACCAAATATAGGGATTGGATAGGTTAGCCCATAATAACACTGCAATACTGATTGCGACGAGAAGAATTATTCCTCCCATAGTAGGAGTACCTTGCTTGCTAAAGTGAGTTTTGGGTCCATAATTACGTACAATTTGAATAAGATGAAATTTATTCAACCATACAATTAAATATGATCCAATCCACATTGAAATAAATAAGGCTGTAAATAAGCTTAAAATCGCTCTCAACACGAGATCCGAAAAAATCTCATCCATAATTAACTATTAAGCAACATGAGACAACTTAACATGAGTATTTTTCCTGTAAACTATGTACAATATTTTCCATGTTAGCAAGCCGGGAACCTTTAATTAAAATAGTAACATTTTGATATTTTTCCATCAGTATTTGAAGACGTTTAATTAATTTCGATTGATCATAAAAATGCTCACCATCATAGTTCAGATCACTAATATTTTTACTCATTATTCCTATGCTAATCACTTTATCAATATCAGCTAAACGTACTATAAAACCAACCATTTGATGGTATATCACAGAATGATCACCTAATTCCGCTATATCGCCTACTACCATAATTCTATAACCTGGCATTTGAGATAATGTCAAAGCCGCTGCCTTCATTGAGCCTACATTAGCGTTATAGCTATCATCAATTAATAATTTATTTCTATCTAGTACTATAGGATAACTACGACCTGGCAGCGCTTTTAACTTAGCTAATCCCATCTTAATCTTTTGGAGAGATATATCATCAACTGCTGAAGCTAAACTTGCCGCAGCTAATGCATTAGCAATATTATGCTTACCTAATAATGGTAAGTAAACTTCAATACATCCTTTTGGGGTATTAAGAGTAAATTGTGTACTTGTCACATTAATAATAATATTGGTAGCAAAAAAGTTACTTTCAGGTTGAGGAGTAATAGAAAATCTCCATACTAATTGATTACCTAATAAATGACGCCAATACGGCCAATAATTACTCTCAGCATTTATAACAGCTATACCATTTTCTACTAAACCAGTAAAAATTTCTCCTTTTGATTTAGCCACTCCTAATATTGAACCAAAACCATGTAAATGTGATAGTGTAATATTATTAATTAAAACAACGTCCGGATTAGTTAATTGTACCGTATAATAAATTTCTCCGGGATGATTAGCCCCTAGTTCAATCACCGTATAAAGATATTCTTTATTTAATTGCAACAACGTTAATGGGACACCAATATGATTATTCATATTTCCAATTGTAGATAGAGTGTTACCACACTGTTTTAAAATAGCGGTTAACATCTCTTTTACCGTAGTTTTCCCAGCAGATCCAGTTAAGGCAATCACTTTACTAGTGAGCTGTTTTCTAAGCCATTTTGCAATTTTTCCTAGAGCAATACTGGTGTTTTTTACAACAATTTGTGGTACATTAATAACTAATATACGACTTACTATAACTGCGATAATTTTATTATTCTTTATGGCTTCTTCTACAAAATCATGGGCATCAAAATTTTTTCCGATCAAAGCAATAAAAAGAGCTTGCTCACTATTTTGACGCGTATCAGTAATCACCTTAAAAATTTCAATATCACTACCAATTAGTTCACCATCAATAATTTTGGCTAATTTCTTTAATGATATAGGAATCATGTTGTTATTCCTAACAGACGAGCAACTATTGTACGATCAGAAAAATTAATTCGATGATTTCCTATAATCTGATAATTTTCATGTCCTTTACCAGCTAATAAAATTACATCATCTTCTTGTGCTATCATAATTGTATGTGTTACTGCAATGCTACGATCAAGCATAATATTTACATTTTTGATATCCTGTAATCCACTTAAGATATCTTTAATAATAACATTAGGATCTTCATGACGTGGATTATCACTAGTAATAACTAATTTATCAGAAAATTTTTCAGCAATTTTACCCATCATTGAGCGCTTTCCTTTATCACGATCACCACCACAACCAAAAATGCACCATAATTTACTGCGACAGTGTAATCTGGCTGCTTTTAGTGATTTTTCAAGTGCCTCAGGAGTATGTGCATAATCTATAATAACAGTTGGTTTTCCCTGACCACCCAGCTTAAAGATTTCCATACGACCACATATAGGTTGTAATTGATTACTGGTTGCTATTAATCTATCTAGATCATATCCCTTGGCTAAAAGAGTTGTTAGCGCTAGCAGTAAGTTACTAACATTAAAGTCACCTATCAAACTCGTAGTTATTTCTCCGTGCCCCCAAACAGATCGAAAGTAAATATTTGTACCAACATCATTGTATCGCACTCTTAGAGCCTTGAGCCAATATCGTCTACTCTTACAAAATGACCAATATTTTTTTTTGATTGTCACTCCTATAGCTTTCGGTAAACGTTTTAACCAAACACGTCCTATACTATCATCAGCATTAATGATAGTTAATTCAGTACTATGTTTAGAAAACAGTGACCACTTTGCCATTTGATAATTTTTCATATTAAGGTGATAATCCAGATGATCACGACTTAAATTTGTAAAAACACCAGCGGCAAATGGTATTGCTGCCACACGATGTTGTACAAGTCCATGCGATGAAATTTCTAGGGATACCACTTTGACACCTTTTTGCAAAAAAAAATTTAACCATCGTTGAATATCAACTGCTGAAGAGGTAGTATTCTCTAAATTAGTTAGTTTACTACCATATAAACCATTTCCGAGAGTTCCCATCACTGCACTATTCTCACCAAGTAAAGTTACCCACTGTGCTAATAATTGGGTGGTAGTAGTTTTACCATTAGTTCCTGTGACTCCAATCAAACATAATTTTTTTCCTGGATGATCATAAAAACGTCCCGCGATCTCTGATAGTCGCTTAGATAAATTTTCCAAATAAATGATCGGAACTTTATGTAAATAACAAATATTGCCATTATGATAAGGTATTGCTTCAGCAATAACCGCATTGACACCATTAGCAATAGCTTGAGATATAAAATCACGTCCATCAAGGTGAGATCCCTTAATAGCAACGAAAACATCTCCGCTTTTAACTAACCTGCTATCTAGAGTCATTTCTCTGATTAATATGTTAGGAGCAGAAGTAACCCAAGGTGCTAGTACCTCATGTAAATTGCGATTAAGCAAATGATACCTCTTATTAACTTTACTTATTTAGTTATGGTTGCTAAATACTAGATACAAGCTTCATAATACTAATTATTCAAAACAGAATAATTACCATCAAAATAGAAACTATCTAATCTTTTTAAGAAACTGACAACATTTAAGATTTAGTATAGTATGTTCCATAAATAATGGCTCCATTTAGTAAAAATATTTTAGATTTTTTTTAATTCAGAAAGATTATTAAATTCTTTTTTCAGCAATACGCAGAATTGCACTGCGAGCACGTGGATTAATTGTCACTTCTTTTTGATTTGGTTTGATTTTATCTATGGCTATTAAATAAGGTGTAGAATATAAACCTTGTATTTCATTTACGGTTAATGGAATTCCTTTTGGAACATTACAGAAGCGACTACACTTCCTAATAAAATGCTTTACAATTCGATCTTCTAATGAATGAAAACTAATTACAACTAATCTTCCTTCTGGAGCTAATGTTAATAAGATCCCTTGTAATGCTTTAACAAGCTCGTTTAATTCATTATTGATAAAAATACGTATTGCTTGAAAACTGCGAGTTGCTGGATGTTTATAATTTTTTTTATATGGTATCGCAGTCTCAATGAGTGAGGCTAGGTCTCTAGTACTTGCTATAGGTTTAGTACTACTGTTACGTTTTACTATAGCATGAGCAATTCGCTGGGCAAAACGTTCATCTCCGTATTTTTTTAATACCAGTGCAATCTCCTCTACTTTAGATTGCAATAACCAGTCTTTAGCTGATATTCCATGAGTTGGATCCATACGCATATCTAAGGGTCCATCTTGCATAAAAGAAAAACCACGCTCAGCATTATCAATTTGGGGTGATGATAATCCTAAATCTAATAATATACCATTAATACGACCTATTAATCTTCTTTGTGAGAGATAATGAACTAAACCAGAAAAAACTCCGTGAATCATAGTAAATCTTGGATCTCTAATACGAGCAGCCGCCGCTACTGCCATAGGATCACGATCAATAGCATATAATTGTCCTTTAGACGATAAATGAGATAATATTAAACGAGAATGTCCCCCACGCCCAAAAGTGCCATCAAGATATATTCCATTATCTTTTATATTTAGAGCATTAACTGCGGCATCGACAAGTACGCTTTTATGATTATCCATATAACATCAATTAATTTATAGCAAATAGAGTTAAAGCGATCAATCCTTAAAATTAGATATCTTAACTATTTATAATAATTTTACCAACTAATTTCCATAAATACCTTTTATAAAACTTAAAAACTATTAGTTATTAGCTAAAATTTTCTGTAAGTTCACTAAACCAGATCAAAATAATTAATATTAAGCATTATTAGCCGTATTTTTAGAATAGCGATATTAATCATGTATCAATTAATTTATTTTGGTTTTTTAAAATTTTCCGCACCTAGTAAATTATTAATCTATATGATCTTATTTTTAGATTAAAAAGTAATCAATTTAAATTGGATATTATTTAAATTGGCGGATCTTTTTGATCACTTCCCAAGCTTTTTGAATTTCCTGGCTTTTTTGTTGGGCAATTTTCATCAGGTTAGTTGGTAATCCTTTAGCTAAAAGTTTATCAGGATGATATTCATTCATTAGTCGACGCCACGCACGTTTGATAGTAACGTAATCATCGCTGTTTTTTACTCCTAAAATTTTGCAAGCATCATCTAACTCTGGAAATTCTGATTTAGAGCGGACATTATTCTGTGCAGCAGAATAATGTCCGTTTCTTTCTATCATTTGTAAAAATTGCTCAAATTGTATTGGGGAAATTCCCAGTTCTTCCGCCATAATTTGCAATATTTTACGTTCTTTAGGATGTAAGCAACCATCAGACAATGCAGTTTGAATTTGAATCTCAAAAAACATTCTAATTAAATCAAATTGATCAAAGCAAATTTGATGTAATTCCCGCAATTTAGTACGTAAGGGGTATTTTAAATTTTTTCCTTCTATAAAGGCTTGTTGTGCTAATTTTCTTTGTTCACCCGAAAGATTAATGTGATCCATTAATTTTAATGCATTTTGAATATCAATTTCCGTGACTATTCCTTTAGATTTACTAATATGACCAATAATCTGAAAAGTGGTACGATAAAATAGCTCTTGACGTTTACTTTGATTAGTTAAATAACTATTTATAGATAGGTCGAGAGTTTTGTCAATGATATGGCCTATAAATAGACCAAGTAGCACACCAACTATTCCAGTTCCAGATGCAATTCCTATAAATAATCCTAAGGTTTTTCCAAAAAAATGCATGGAGAGGTACCTCAATTAAGTTTGACACTGGAGATATCAGTTTATTTTCATCTTCATGAAATACGTCATTTTCATCATTATTTGATTAACCAATGAAATAATATGTATACTATTTATTACATTTTATCTTAACATGTACCTTCATAATATCAAATAAATCCAACAAGTTACTAATTTCATATTATTTAGAGAGTTAAAATGATTAGATTTGAGAACACTGCAGGCTTTTTTAAGTTAAATAGTATTAAGCTATGAAAAAATTAATTATATTGATAATCAGTATCAATTTTATAATCAGTATTCCATCTTTTGCAGCTATAAAAATGATTAATAAAATTGCTGCAATTGTAAATGACGAGGTGATCTTACAAAGTGAAATTGAGGATTGTGTCAATTTAATCAAACATCATAACAATGAAAAATTACAGTTTTATAATAGCTATCCTCCTCAGATCATTGATCATCTGATTATCAATCAGATCTTATACAATTTAGGCCAAATTAAACATTTATCAGTTAGTAACAAACAAATTAACTTAACTATTAAAAATAAAGTACCAACCGGAAAAATGACCCTAACTCAATGTTATAAACCAATCATTGCTAATGATAGCAATTATCATAAATATCGCAAAAATATTAGCAAAGAGCTGATAACTAAAGAAGTAAATAGTAATATTATTCGTAATAGTATAAATATTACACCATCAGAAATTACTAGTTTAATAAATCAAATGAGTAATAAAAATAATGAAATTAGCGAATTTAGTCTAAACCATATAATTATTCCATTATCAAAACATCCAACAAATCAACAACAATATCAAGCAAGATTACTTGCCACTGAAATAATTCATAAAATTAAAAATTATCAAAATTTTAATATCTTGAATAAAATAATAATATTTAAGAATCAAAAATTATGTGGGCGTCAAATAAAATCTATTCATAATATTTTATTTAAAAATATTAATAACCGAGATATTATTGGTCCAATTAGATCCCATATTGGTTTTCATGTTTTCAAAATTAATGATATTACCAATAAAATTATCTTCATTACAGACATACACATACGACACCTTTTCCTCAAACCATCTCATGAGATAAATGATAAACAAGCCATCAAAATAATGAAACAAATCAAAACCAAAATAAAAAATGGAAAACTATATTTTGCTCCAGCCGCTAAAATTTTTTCACAAGATACTATAACAGCTCCATTAGGAGGTGATTTAGGCTGGGAATCACCTAATATATTAGGTTATGAATTAAGCAAAGTATTATTAAAATTAAAAAACAATGAAATCAGTTTCCCAATTAGATCCCCAATGGGATGGCACTTAATTCAGTTGTTAGGATCACGCAAAGTAAATAAAACCAATATAATATTTCAAGAGCAAGCTTTGAATATTTTATATATGCGTAAATTTGTTGAAATTGCAAAATTATGGATGAAACAACAGCAGCAGTTAATAAATACTACTTATGTTAAAATTTTGACTAAAAATGAATAATCACCGTGTAATTATTACTCCAGGAGAACCAGCTGGAATAGGTCCTGATATAGTTATTAAATTAGCTCAATACGATTGGCCGATTGAACTGGTAGTGTGTGCGTCTACTGAACTTATGTATTCAAGAGCTAAAGCTCTGAATTTACCATTGATCTTACATGATTATCAATTTGAACTAATTACACCATTTAACCGAGCGGGCCATCTAAAAATACTGCCAATAGATTTAATTAAACCTGTTAAAGCAGGTCAATTATGTGTAGACAATAGTAAATATGTTCTCTCAACTTTAGAACGGGCTTGTAAGGGATGTTTACATGGTGAATTTTCAGCCATAATTACTGGACCTGTGCATAAAGGAGTAATGAATGAAGCTGGAATAACTTTTTTTGGTCATACAGAATATTTAGTTCAAAATTCTAAGATAAAAAGAGGAGTGATGCTATTTGCTATGGGAAGATTACGTCTAGCACTTACTACCACACATTTACCTTTAAAAAAAGTTCCCGATGCTATTACATCAGATAGTCTATCTGAAGTAATTACTATTTTATATCAAGAGCTTCAAAATAAATTTAAAATTGCTAAACCACACATCTTTGTATGTGGTCTGAATCCTCATGCAGGAGAAGGAGGACATCTAGGTAGAGAAGAACAAGATATAATCATTCCTGTAATACAAATATTAAGACACCATGGCCTCAAAATTACTGGTCCTTTCCCAGCAGATACTATCTTTCAAAAAAAATATCTAAAGGCTGCTGATGTAATATTAACTATGTATCACGACCAAGGATTACCAGTATTAAAATCTCAAGGATTTGGACATATTGTTAATATTACCCTTGGATTACCTTTTATACGAACATCAGTAGATCATGGTACCGCTCTTGAATTAGCTGCTACTGGAAAAGCAAATCCAGGTAGTTTGATAGCAGCACTTAAACTTACAATTAATATGCTAAATTTAAATCATCATGATAAATAATTTCTATCTTGGGCATTTTATTCGTAAAAACTGGGGTCAAATTTTTATTAAAGACGCTAATATTATTAATAATATTATTAGTGCTATAAATCCACAGAATCATGATCACTTGGTAGAAATAGGTCCAGGACTAGGAGCATTAACTCAACCTATTAGTAAATATGTAGAACATATAACAGCTATTGAAATAGACAAAAATTTAGTTAATTATTTGAAAAATAATGCAGTTCTTAGTAAAAAATTAACTATTTACCAACGAAATGCCCTAAATTTTGATTTTAATGAACTATCAAGACAACAAGGGCACAAACTAAGAATATTTGGAAATTTACCTTATAACCTTTCTAGTAAACTGATTTTTCATCTATTTAAATATACAAATATTATTAAAGATATGCATTTAATGTTACAAAAAGAAGTAGTTGACCGTATCATTGCAGTTCCCGATAGTAAAAAGTACGGCAGATTAAGTGTAATGTCACAATATTATTGTAAAGGACTTTTAATTCAAGATATTACTCCAGAATCTTTTATACCAGTTCCAAAAGTATCTTCTGCCTTAGTTCGTTTAGTGCCATATACTTTAATGCCAAATATAGTAGAAAATATTAGTGAATTACAACTAATAACAAGAACAGCTTTTAGTCATCGTCGAAAAATACTAAAAAATAGTCTTAGTAAATTAGTAACAGTTAAAATTCTAAAAGAAATAGGAATTAACCCAAATTTACGTGCCGAGAATATTTCGGTTGCACTATATTGCAAGCTCGCTAATTGGTTAGCTGTACATTCACCAATGAAACTCAAGGAGAAATAATGGTATGGAGGAAACTACTAGTGTTGATGTAAATGTACAAAGTGTATATATTGCATCACAGTCGATACCTGAAGAAGCACATTATGTTTTTGCTTATACGATTAAGATTCGCAATTTAGGACCAAAATCAATTCAGCTTCATAGTCGCTATTGGTTGATTACTAACGGTAATGGACGAGTGACTAAAGTACAAGGAGAAGGAGTATTAGGAAAAAAACCATATATTAAACCGGAGAGTGAATTTCAGTATACTAGTGGTATTATAATTGATACTCCAATAGGAACTATGCAAGGTTATTATAAGATGTATGATAATAAAGGTGTAATCTTTAAAGTAGATATTCCAGTTTTTAGATTGGCTATTCAAAGTTATCTACATTAACCATGAAGAACCGTTCAGTTATTTATCTTTATGGCTACATACTTAATTGGCGATATTCATGGTTGTTATCAAGAATTATGTGCTCTATTGGCACAAGTAAATTTTGATGCAAGAAGAGATACATTATGGCTGACTGGTGATTTAGTCGCTAGAGGCCCAGAATCTATCCAAGTGCTGCGTTATATACGTTCTTTAGGAAAGAACGCCAAGATAGTTCTTGGTAACCATGATTTAAATCTTTTAGCAGAATATTATGGTAGAAATATTAACCAAGTTAACCATTGTTATCTTAAAGTTTTACTAGAATCTTCTGATGGTGATGAGATCATTAATTGGTTACGTCATCAGCCATTACTACAATTTGATAAACAAAAGAAGCTAATTATGACTCATGCGGGAATTTTACCTCAGTGGGATCTGAGTACTGTAAAACAGCGCGCCAGAGAAGTAGAATTAATACTTAATAGTAAATACTATTTATACTTTCTTCATCATATGTATGGTAATATGCCAAATTATTGGTCAGAAACCCTTACTGGAATGGCAAGATTACGTTTTATTACTAATGTTTTGACTCGCATGCGTTATTGTTTCAGCAATGGACAAATAGATATGAGTTGTAAAAAACCACCATATTTAGCACCAACATACTTAAAACCATGGTTTAAAATTCGCAGTTCTATATTATTAGTTCATTCTGATTATACGATAATATTTGGTCACTGGGCGTCGCTTAATGGAAAAGGCACTCCTAAAGGTATCATTGGCCTGGATACCGGATGCTGTTGGGGTGGCTCCTTAACAATGTTATGTTGGGAAAATAAATCTTTAGTTATTCAGCCATCGCTGAATAACTAAAAATTAATTATTATCGTATTGTTCTCTACCTATATAATTATCAAAACGTGACCATTGGCCATTAAATGTCAAACGTATAGAACCAATTGGTCCATTACGTTGTTTACCGATAATAATCTCAGAGATTCCTTTCATTTCGGTATTTTCATTATAAACTTCATCTCGATAAATAAATATAATTAAATCAGCATCCTGTTCTATAGAACCAGAATCACGTAAATCCGAGTTCACTGGACGTTTATTACTACGTTGTTCTAATAAACGATTAAGCTGTGATAATGCAACAACGGGTACTTGTAAATCCTTTGCTAAAGCTTTCAATGCTCTAGAAATCTCTGAAATTTCTAATGTACGATTTGTAGAAAGCCATGGAACTCGCATAAGTTGTAAGTAATCAACCATGATTAAACCTAATCCGTTATGTTCTCTAAATATCCTTCTGGCCCGCGAACGCACCTCAGAAGGGGTAAGACTAGAAGAATCATCGATATAAAGATTACGTTTTTCTAAAAGAAATCCGATAGAGCGGGAAATCCTAGCCCAATCCTCATCATTAAGTTGCCCAGTACGAATTCTCGTATGATCTACCCTGGATAGTGATGCTAACATGCGCATCATAAGTTGCTCACCAGGCATTTCAAGACTAAAAACAAGTACCGGTTGATCTTGTGTGATAGCGGCATTTTCACATAAGTTCATTGCTAAAGTAGTCTTGCCCATAGAAGGTCGAGCCGCAATAATAATTAAGTCTGAAGGTTGTAACCCGGTAGTTTTTTTATCTAAATCATGGTAACCAGTAGAAATACCTGTAATTCCATTTTTTGGACATTCGTAAAGAGTTTGTATACTTGATATAGTAGATTCTAAAATTTGATCTATGCTTTTAGGTCCGGAATTCTTAGTACGTTTTTCAGCAATCTGAAAAACCCTAGCTTCGGCCATATCCAGTAAATTTTCACTACTGCGTCCTTGGGGATTATAACCAGCATCAGCAATATAATTAGCAGCAGAAATCATCTCACGAACTATAGCGCGTTCACGCACAATATCAGCATAAGCACAAATATTTGCGGCACTAGGTGTATTTTTAGATAATTCAGCAAGATAAGCAAAACCACCAACCTGTTCTAAGTTTCCTTTTTGCTCAAGTGATTCTGCCAGAGTAATTAAATCAATAGGTTTTCTAAGTTCTATTAAATGTTGCATTTCACTAAAAATTAACCTATGAGCTAAACTAAAAAAATCTCTTGCGACTAAATGTTCAGCTACGTTGTCCCAACGATCATTATCTAGCATTAAACCACCTAATACAGATTGTTCGGCTTCTATAGAATGTGGTGGTATCTTAACAAGATTAGTTTGCCGCGAACTATCTTTGTAGTTAAATTTATTTTCTATCATAATAATTAAAATTTAATTTTAATAATTAGCTGCTCTATTTGTAAATTCATAAAATACTCTATCTCAAGAGAAAGATAATCTACGATCACTAAATTTAAAATGCTAATCCCAAATCCTGAATGTCAATTTATTAATTTATTTGAGAATTAAATCAATACATTTAATTACTATAGATTTCATAGTGCTGTGAAAATTCTGCGGGCTTTATATTGATATACTGTTCTATTTTATATATTTAGTCAATCTAAAAGATCACTGCGAGATTAAACATTTCAAATATTTAAAATATGATTAATACTACATACAGTAGTAATATGTTAAAATGAAAAAATACTATCATAAATAATAGAGATTCAATCAAATGACCAGCAGGGGTATCAATAAAGTAATTCTGATTGGAAATTTAGGGCAAAAACCAGAAGTTCGTTATATGCCAAATGGAGGAGCCGTAACTAATATGACTATCGCTACCTCAGAAAACTGGCGTGATAAACAAACTGGAGAAAATAGAGAAAAAACTGAATGGCATCGTGTAGTTTTGTTTGGTAAATTAGCAGAAGTAGCAGGAGAATTTTTACATAAAGGAGCACAAGTTTATATCGAAGGTTCTTTACAAACCAGAAAATGGCAAGATCAAAATGGGCATGAACGATATACAACTGAGATTGTGGTAACTACTCATGGCACCATGCAAATGCTTGGTAATAGAATTGGAAAAAGCTCTATTATGCAATCTACTTCTACTACTAATCATAACTGGGTACCATCTTCAACATCAAGCCCAACGACATCATTTACAACACAATCTTCTAATGAGCTTTTGTCCGGATCAGATAGCGATCCTCAAGTAGATTTTGATGATATTCCCTTCTAATATGGTTAGAAGATCTTAATATCAATAATCGTGAATAATTTATTAAGTATTATGAATAGGACCGATACTGATATTTCAGCGAATTGAAATATCAGTATCGCTATATGATGATTTATAATCAAATTGACAAGTCTCGGTAGATTATGTAATAACTCTCGTGGCAATTCCAAGGCTAATATAAATATTAGCCTTGGGAGGACTATAAAGAAATATTTGTCATCATATCCGAACCTCTGATGTGCTCTAAAAAACTATTCTGAACACGATATTGTAATCATCTGTCAATTTTATGTATAATAAATTGAATGATCTCAATGTAATATTGATACTCCTTCAATTAACACATTAATAGCTATGATTAAAAATCATCTTCTAGAAATTTTACAAATTTCATCACTGCTTGAGCTCGATGAGAATATTTATTTTTAGATTCTATATCTATTTCAGCAACTGTTTGATTATACCCAATTGGAATAAACATTGGATCGTAACCAAATCCATTATCAATATTATGAGATGTAACTATATTTCCGTTCCAGACGGCTTCAAAATTTTTGATATGATTAATACTTTTTTGGTAAACTAAGACACATCTGTATCTTGCAGGTGTAGATGTCAGATAATTCCCTAATAAAAATTTTTTCAATTTATTACGATTTTGTTGATCAGTAGCATTAATTCCTGCATATCTAGCAGAATAAATACCTGGAATATTATTAAAATTTATGAGTTCAAGTCCTGAATCATCTGAAATAACCGGACATTGGTAATATTGATAAACTATTTTAGCTTTTATTAGAGCATTATCCAAATAATTAATTCCAGATTCTGGAATCTTTCCTATATCTTGATAAATTGGTTTAATAACAAATTGAATAGAATAATGAGGTTTAATGATTTGTAAAAATTCCCGTAATTTTCCTGGATTTGAAGTAGCTAATAAAATTTTTTTCACTTTAAATTTATTATGTCCATTTAGTTATAACTGACCAGCGTAGATTTTTTCCAGCAAGAAAAGGAACTAATTGATCTCTATTATTTACCTTAATTTCATTTGGAACAGTCCAAGGAATACGTACTAGTTTAATTTTATCTTTATTTAAAGGTAAACCATAATAACGCGGACCATTTATAGCACAAAAAGATTCTAAATATGGCAAAGCATTCATTTCTTCAAACACCGTAGTATAAACTGAAAGAGCAGTAGGGGCGTTAAATATCCCAGCAAATCCTCTTTTACATTCTTTATATTTTTTTAGATGAGGTGCACTATCCGTACCAATAAAAAAACGATCGCAACCAGTTTTAATAACTTCACGTAATGCTTGCTGATCAATAGCACGATTTAGTACTGGTAGACAATAAAAATGTGGATTAATACCATTAACTAACATATGATTACGATTCAACATTAAATGTTGTGGTGTAATAGTTGCCGCAATATAACGATTTCCTTCTAAAACATACTGAGCTGCGGCTTTTGTACTTATATGTTCAAGAATAATCTTTAATTCAGGTAATTTTTTCCGTAATGGCTCTAAAATTTCTTCAATAAATCTAACTTCACGGTCAAAAATATCCACTTTAGCATTCGATATTTCTCCATGTATTAATAGAGGCATTCCAAACTTTTGCATCTCTTCTAAAATTGGAATAACTTTTTCAATATTTTTTACACCACAATTGCTATTAGTAGTACTCTTTGCAAAGTAAAGTTTTGCAGCTACAAAAACACTTTCCTGAAAACCAATCATTAATTCTTTTGAAAGAATATCTTCTGTTAGATAGCAAGTCATCAAAGGTTGGAAACAATGTTTGGTAGGTAAAACTGCTAGAATGCGTTTTCGATAATTAATAGCACTCTTAATGCTAGTTATTGGTGGTAATAAATTTGGCATAATAACGGCACGTGCAAAAATTTTACTAGTAAAAGGAAGCACTGTTTGTAATAACTTATGATCACGTAAGTGAAGATGCCAATCATCAGGACGATGAATAATGATCTCTTCGGTAGAAACCGGCATAATTTAACCTTATCATAACAGTTAAAGTAATTTTATGACTCCATTGACATTAGTGCTAAAATATTTTCAATATCATCAGTTTCCTGATTAATGATAAATTTTATCATATAATTATAAAAGCAATACAAACTATGATGATAGCATATTAATATTGAATAGTACTGGTAGTACTAACTTGACTACTAAATAATAAATAGTATTTATAGGCATTTTATTAATATATGAAGAATTTTAATAAAATTATACTAATATTATATATGATTACAACATACTTTTAAGTTTTTGACTACTTTATAGACAATTAGCTAGGTAATTCTATCTAGTTGTAATATTAGTTTTATAAGTTTCCAAGCAAAATAATAAAATTATATTAATTACCTTAGCGAGTTTTTTTAATAAGCTTATAACATATAAGTTATAGCCTATTTTGATAATAACGAGGCATAAAATGAATAAAAAAACAGCTATCACAATTGCAGTGGCACTAGTGGGATTTGCTACTATTGCGCAATCCACTACCACAGATAACAATTGGTATACTGGTGCAAAAGTTGGATGGTCTCAATACCATAATAAAGATTACTACGGCAATGGTTACATAAATAATGATGGTCCAACTCATGAAAATCAACTTGGTACTGGTGCTATTCTTGGTTATCAATTAAATCCTTACCTAGGATGGGAATTAGGTTATGATTGGTTAGGTCGTATGCCCAATAAAGGTACTGTCGTTAATGGAGCATTTAAAGCTTATGGAGCACAACTTACTACAAAACTCAGTTATCCCATTAGTAATAATATGGGAGTATATACCCGATTAGGGGGTATGGTTTGGCATGCAGAATCAAACCAAAATAATCCAATTTGGGGTAAAATCAAAGACCATGATACAGGTATTTCACCTTTAGGTGCAGTAGGTATAGAATATTCTTTATCTAAAAATTTAGTAAGTAGGTTAGATTACCAATGGATTAATAATTTAGGAGATGTAGATTCTGTAGGTACTACTCCCAACAACGGAATGCTAAGTTTAGGTCTGACTTATCGATTTAATAATGAAGTAGTCAATGTACCACATGCTACTAATATTAGTACACAGATACCAGTTCAAGAACCATTAATAGAAAATAAACATTTTACCCTTAAATCAGATGTTCTTTTTAATTTTGATCAAACAAGATTAAAACAACAAGGCAAGCAAGAACTAGATCGATTATACTCACAAATAAAAACTATAGATCCAAAAGATAGTCAGACTATAGTGATAGGTTATACTGATCGTATCGGTTCAAGATTATATAATCAAAATTTATCGGAAAAACGCGCTCAATCTGTTGCTGATTATCTTATTTTCAAAGGGATGCCCGCAGAAAAAATTTTAGTTCGCGGTATGGGAGAATATAATTCCATTACTGATCACAGGTGTGACATGTTAAAAAATAGTTCTGCCTTAATTAATTGCTTATCACCAGATCGTCGCGTAGAAATAGAGGTTACTGGTGTCAAAGAAGTAAACATACCATAAACCAGAATTTAATAAATTATCTTCTATACTTGTTATCGTTTCATATAGCCCCCATAGTATCGGGGGTTATAATTTTATAAAATTATTATTAGGAAAAATTAGTAAATTATTCTAATATATTGAGCATCTTTAATGCTTAATATATTAATATTAGGTAGAATAACTTTCTGAATTAATTATATTATTATGCTGACTTTAAATAATAAACTTAAATGGCATGAGCTACAACCTGATCTTTTAAAATTTAAACATCTATTTTTATCTAAATTTGATTGGGATCCCACATGTTTTTATAATATTCAACCACGTTTAAATAGTGGTATAGAAGATCTCTTAAAACATTCCACAGCAAAAATTCCTTTGATGTTAGTTAAATGTCCGGAACATGTTGATTATCTTTCTTTAATTGCAAATTCGGCACGTCAAAAAAATCCAGATAAAATTATTCTAGGAGGTAACTATAATATCCAAGAAGATAAAATCAGTTGGCAGCATGCAAGTTCTATAGAAGATAATTTTTCTACTCATGGTGAAATAATATATTCTGAATGGAGTACTCCAGAGCAGCTATTTGGTTGTGTGCGTATTTTTAAAGACAAAATTCTTATAGAACCTGGTTTAGTACATCGTGCCCATGGTGGTGTACTAATACTAGCATTGCGTACCATTTTAGATCAACCGAAAATCTGGTTCCGCCTTAAAAAAATATTAATACAAAAACGCTTTGATTGGTTATCACTAACGAAAAAACCATTACCTGTAAGTATTCCATCAATGCCATTAGATTTTAAACTTATTATTACTGGTGAAAGACAGCTATTAGATGAATTTCGGGAAATTGAGCCTACATTAGCTTCAATTTGCATTTACAGTGAATTTGAAGAAGAATTAGAAGTATTAAATGAAGAAAATGTTTTAATATGGTGCCAATGGGTAACACAGATAGCTTTAAAAAATCATAAAGCACATATTAGCGCGGATTTTTGGCCGGTATTATTTCAGGCAGCAGTACGCTATACAGGAAACCAACAACTTTTACCTCTTTGTCCTGTTTGGATTGAAATGCAACTTGATTCATCATCACAATATTGTACTTCATCGGAACTTAATGGAGAAAGTTTACAACGTGCTTTATTAACAAGAGAATGGCAGTTAAATTATCTAGCCGTACGTTTAAGGGAGTCAATTTTAATTGGTCAAACAATTATTCAAACGGAAGGAAAAGTTATCGGGCAGATTAATGGTTTGTCGGTAATAGAAATCCCAGGTTATCCTTCTATTTTGGGAGAACCATTACGCATTAGTTGTGTTGTACATAATGGAGATGGTGAATTAATAGATGTAGAAAGAAAAGTTGATTTAGGTGGAAATATTCATTCCAAAGGTATGATAATCATCCAATCTTGGTTAATTGCTGCGTTACAATTAGACTCTCATCTTCCATTTTCCATATCACTAGTTTTTGAACAAACTTACCTAAGAATAGATGGTGACAGTGCTTCATTAGCAGGATTATGTGCAATTATTAGTGCTTTATCATGTCAACCAATTGATCAGCAGATGGCGGTTACTGGATCAGTAGATCAATTTGGCAATGTGCAATCAATTGGTAGCATTAATGAAAAAATTGAGGGATTTTTTCATATTTGTAATCAACGCCAATTAACTGGTAGTCAAGGAGTCATTATACCTAGAAGTAATCTATCTAATTTATGTTTGCAAAGAGATGTTATCGAAGCAGTTCATAATGGAAAATTTAATATTTGGATGGTAAGCCATGTTAATGATGCCCTTCCATTATTAACAGGAATGAAATGGAATACCGATAATGAACCTAGTCTACTGTCAAAAATTAAAGAACGGATTGCTAAAATAAATAATAGCAAAAGTTATCAACGTAAAACATGGTCTTTACCTTGGAAAAGATGGTTTAAATAAAAGTATTTAAGTTAGGTAGCTTTGAAATATGGCAGGAAATAAACGCCAACCTTATGATTTACTAGCTTCCTGAATAGGTGAGGTGAATTATTTAGTGATTAAGGCAAAATTTTACCAGCTGGTAATATCGCATTATTAAATAATCTGAATATGGAGGATCATATAATAAAGGACATGTCAAAGCCGAATTATAATTTATGTTTTTTTTACTTACTACTTTATTAGAGATCCAGTAATAACTGCTTGTTTACGCTTCAATGTCATATGACAATTAGTGGTATTTTATTTTGCTTGGTGAAGAAGTCACAGTTGATGATGATTTATATTGCAAAGAATTTAAAAGTAGGTCTATTCAATCATTTTAAATTATTCCCATTCAATGGTAGCAGGTGGTTTACTGGAAATATCGTAAACTATACGAGAAATTCCTGAGACTTCATTAAGTATCCGATTAGAAACAACTTCAAGGAAATCATAAGGCAACTTTGCCCACTGGGCTGTCATAAAATCAACAGTTTCCACAGCACGTAATGCAATAACCCAATCATACTTCCGAGCGTCTCCCATAACTCCTACTGAACGTACTGGGATAAAAACCGTAAATGCTTGACTAATTTTATAATATAAATTAGCTTTATAAAGCTCATCAATAAAAATTGAATCCGCATGACGTAATAATTCGCAATATTCTTTTTTTACTTCTCCTAAAATCCTAACTCCTAAGCCAGGTCCTGGAAAAGGATGTCGATATAACATTTCATAAGGAATTTTTAATTCTAATCCTATTTTGCGTACCTCATCTTTAAATAATTTTTTTATAGGTTCTACTATACCAAGTTTCATATCTTTAGGTAGTCCACCTACATTATGATGTGATTTAATAAAATGTCCTTGACCTATAACAGATGATTCAATTATATCAGGATAAATAGTACCTTGTGCAAGCCATTTTATGGCTGGAGATTTTTCTGCTATCTCATTAAAAATATCGATAAAAAGTCGACCAATAATTTTACGTTTAATTTCAGGATCATTGATTCCAGAGAGTGCGGAAATAAATCGCTCTGCTGCAGAAATATGAATAATTTTAAGGCCAAAAAGATTTATCACTACATCTATAAATTGAGTAGAATCATTTATTCTTAGCAATCCGTTATCAATAAAAATACAGGTTAATCGACGACCAATAGCATGATGTAATAGTATCGCTGTAACCAAAGAATCAATCCCCCCGGAAATACCTAGAATAACTTGATCTTTACCAATTTGATTAGATAATGATCTCACTATATCTTTAATTATGTTAACGGGTATCCATGTAGATTTACAGGCACAAATATTACATACAAAACGTTTCAGTATAAGTTGTCCCTGTTTAGTATGTGTAACTTCCGGATGAAATTGCACACCATAAAAATACTTATCTTCGTTAGCCATTATAGCAATAGGGCAGCTATTATTAGCAGCTATACAGATAAAATTTGATGGAAGAACTGTCACGTGATCACCATGACTCATCCACACTTCTAATAACGATCTTTTACTACCAATAGTATCAATTAGCATACTGTCCGCAACTACTTGAACTTTTGCGGAACCAAATTCTCGTTGAGATGATTTCTCTACTTTACCACCTAACTGTATAGCCATAAGATGCATACCATAGCATATTCCTAATACTGGACATCCTACTTTAAATACACCATTAGGAGCACGTGGACTACAATGTTCAGTAGTACTTTCTGGTCCCCCTGAAAGAATAATCCCATTAGGTTGAAATTGAAAAATCTGCTCTTCAGTAATATTCCAGGGTAATAATTCACAATATACACCTATCTCTCGTATACGACGAGCTATTAATTGAGTATATTGTGATCCAAAATCAATGATTAATATCTTGAATCTATGAATATTTTCTATCATGATTAATGCCATTAAATTTTTAGTAAAATATGTTATAGCTATTAATGCATCTGATAATTAGGAGGTTCTTTGGTCAAAATTACATCATGAACATGACTCTCTGTAATCCCGGCATTACTGATACGTACGAATTGTGTTTTAGTGCGTAATTCTTCAATAGTACTACATCCTGTTAGACCCATACAAGATTTTAAGCCACCCATTTGCTGGTGAATAATTTCTTTAAGTTTCCCTTTATAAGCTACACGTCCTTCAATACCTTCTGGTACAAATTTTGCGATATTTTCATTTTGAAAATACCGATCTGATGAACCATGTGACATAGATCCTAGAGAACCCATGCCACGATATGATTTAAAAGCGCGTCCATGGTATAATTCAATTTCTCCTGGCGATTCTTCAGTTCCAGCTAATAATGAACCTATCATGACGCATGATGCTCCCGCTGCTAAGGCTTTAGCTATATCTCCAGAAAATCTAATTCCTCCATCTGCTATCACAGGAATACCAGATTCATGTAAAGCAGCTACCGCATCGGAAATTGCAGTAATCTGTGGTATGCCTACACCAGTAATGATACGAGTAGTACAAATTGAACCCGGTCCAATACCTACTTTAACAGCGCTAACACCCGCATCTACTAATGCTAATGCACCAGCAGCCGTTGCTATATTGCCTCCCACAATTTGCAGGTTTGGATATCTGTCACGTGTTTCACGAATACACTGTAATACTCCTTCTGAATGCCCATGTGAAGAATCAATTAGCAAGACATCAACTTCTGCGGCTACTAAGGCATCAATACGTTTATAGTTTCCAAGACCAATTCCAACCGCAGCACCAACACGTAAACGACCTTGTTCATCTTTACATGCATAAGGTTGACGTTCAGCTTTATTAAAATCCTTAACCGTTACCATGCCGCGTAAATGAAAATTGGCATCTACTACTAATGCTTTTTCGACACGTTTTTCATGCATTTTTTGTAAAACCACATGGCGGGATTCTCCATCTTTAATTGTTACTAAACGGTCTTTTGGCGTCATGACAGCATAAACTGGTTTATTAAGATCTGTAACAAAACGAAGATCACGTCTTGTGACGATTCCAACTAATTCATGATTCTTGTTTACTACGGGATAACCAGCAAAACCATTACGTTTAGTTAAAATCTTTACTTCCCATAATCGTGTCTCTGGTAATACCGTTTGTGGATCTAGGACAACCCCACTTTCATGTTTTTTAACCTTACGTACTTCCTCTGCCTGTTGCTCAATTGACATATTTTTATGAATAAAACCTAATCCTCCTTCTTGTGCCAAACCAATAGCTAAAGTAGATTCAGTAACTGTATCCATGGCAGCTGATAACATAGGAATGTTTAAAGCAATATTACGCGTTAACCAAGTATTCAGAACTACTGTATTAGGTAAAACTGTAGAATGAGCAGGAACTAATAAAACATCATCAAATGTAAGTGCTTCTTTAGCTATACGTAGCATGAAAATATCTCCATTCCTTAAAATCTTTCTCTGATATTATACAGTCCAGATTAATTCATCTCTATTATTTTAGTAAAAAACTATTGATCACATATGACATCTAGGTAATATTTGTTAATAAATTTAATTTATAATTTTACTTTAATGTCACATAAATATTTACCAAACGTTTTTACAGTTAGTCGTCTTAATAAAACAGTAAGAAAACTTCTGGAAAAAAACCTTAACAAAATTTGGTTAAATGCTGAAGTTTCTAATTTTTCTCAACCTAGTTCGGGACACTGGTATTTTACGCTCAAGGATAATACCGCGCAGGTGCGTTGTGTAATGTTTCGTAACTGTAATTGTCGTGCCATGTTTTGTCCTAAAAACGGGCAGCAAATTATTGTATTTGCAACTATTACGCTATATGAATCCAGGGGAGATTATCAAATTATTGCTGAAAACATACAATTAGCAGGTGACGGAATATTAAAACAACAATATGAGCAATTAAGAAACCTATTATTTACTGAAGGATTATTTGATAATAAATTTAAACAGAATTTACCTAATCCAGCACAACAAGTTGGCATTATTACATCAATCACCGGAGCTGCCCTACATGATATATTAAGAATTCTTCAGCGTCGTGATCCATTATTACCGGTAATAATTTACCCGGCCATAGTACAAGGAGAGCTCGCACCAGAAAGCCTGAGATATGCAATCGAAATAGCTAATAAACGTAATGAGTGCGATGTTATAATTATCGGACGTGGGGGTGGATCTTGGGAAGATTTATGGTGTTTTAATGATGAACGTGTAGCACGTGCTATCTTTGCCAGTAAGATTCCTACTATCAGTGCGGTAGGTCATGAAACTGATGTTACTATAGCAGATTTTGTTGCCGATGTACGAGCGCCTACACCATCAGTAGCAGCTGAACTTGTGAGTCGCAATAAAGACGAATTAGTTAGACAAATACAATCTCAAAAACAACGTTTGGCTATGGCGATGGATTATTTTTTAGCACAACAACATAACTATTTAAGCTCTTTATTTCATCAGCTAAAACAACATCATCCACAATTATCTCTAATGCGTCAGAGAGCTCTTTTGACTGCAAAATCTTACCAATTAGAAGATCTGTTGCAAATGCAACTCCGAAATGCTACTCAGCAATATACATCATTGGAACAACGTTTATTTGCTATTCAGCCACAAATAAATATTTATCAATTACATAAAAAACTTCAGCAATTACAATATAGAATTCAAAATAATATCTCTATATTATTCAATAAATACCGTCAACATCTAGTTTATACAATTGCCCAATTTGAAACTCTGAGTCCGCTAGCTACACTTTTACGCGGTTATAGTATCACCAAAATAGATCATAATGATATTAATCAGCGTAATATTATTAAGACTGTTAAACAAGTACAACTTGGTAATATATTACAAACCAGATTCATTGATGGTGAAGTTATTAGTAAAGTGTTGGATATAAAATATTTTAAATGAAAACCTAAATATTAACGATACTTTTTATATTTACTTTTAATTGTTTTTTTGAAAGGATTCGAACCTTCTTTTAAAGATAGAAGAATTGGAGTTCCTTTTAGAGATAATGAACGTCTAAAATAATTCACTAGGTAATTTCTATAAAACTGGGGTAATTCTTTTACTTTATTACCATGAACAACAATGATTGGTGGATTAATTCCACCATAATGAGCATATTTTAATTTTATATATAATGGTGGATGATGATCTTTAATGGCCATTCCCATAATACGAGTTAGTATTGCTGTACTGACTCTATTCATTGATGAATAGTAAGCTTCTTTAACTGAATTAAATAAATTTTTCATTCCAGTTCCATTTAATGCTGAAATGAAGTGTATCCTTACAAATTTAATAAATCTTAAACGAAATTCCAGATTAATTTTAAATGTTTTTCTCATTTCATGAGCTAAAGCATCCCATTTATTTACAACAATAACTAAAGAGCGACCTTCATTGAGAATCAAAGTTAATAAAGAAAGATCCTGATCCACAATTCCTTCAAGTGCATCTATAATAATTATTATAACATTAGCTTCTTTAATAACTTTTATGGTTTTTTTTACTGATAATTTTTCCAAGTTTTCCAAGTTTTTGACACGCTTGCGTACACCAGCTGTATCAATTAATACATACTGACACCCATCACACAAAAATGGAATATCTACACTATCACGCGTTGTTCCTGGAAGATTAAAAACTATTACTCGTTCTTTTCCAATGATAGAATTAATTAAAGTAGATTTACCCACGTTGGGACGTCCTACTAAAGCAATTTTAATAGATAATTTTTGAAGAGAACTATTATTTTTTACTGGGGTGTTTCTTAAATTTTTAAGTAAAAATAAATTAGCTAGATTTGATTCATTTAGAACTTTAGGGCATGTACGATTTCTCCACCAAACTACTATTTGTGCTAATAATCTCTTTATACTATTTTCTTGCAATGCTGTAATTAAATAAATTTTATTCGCCCCTAAAGAATAAAATTCTGATACTAAGGTATTACCTTCACTTTTATTGGCTACTATAAAAACGGTTTTTTTATAACAACGAAGAATATTCATTATATTGATATCACCCGGCATTAATCCAACTTGCGCATCTACTATCAATAATATTAGATCTGATTCATTAATGGCTTGCATAAATTGTGAAAAAACTTCCTTATTAATATTTCCTTGATCTTCTTCAATTCCACCTGTATCAATTATAATAAATTGTTGTTCATTAAATTCAATATAACCATATTTACGATCACGTGTCATTCCAGGAGTATCTGATACCAAGGCGTCATATGTGTTTGTTAATTTATTGAATAAAGTAGATTTACCCACGTTGGGACGTCCTACTAAAGCAATTAAAGGGATAACCATCTTTTACACCTTAGAAGAAGACGCCTTAGTACACTAATTTGAGTGTGCTAAGGTATGTAAATTAGCTATTTTCATTTGTATGAGATCTTTAATTAGAGGTGAGATACTGAAATTAATACAGTTGTGCCATTCTTGATTGGCTTCTTTAAGAGCTCCTTTACTTAAAAAGGCATCACCCCTTATCTCTGCAATTATTGAGTTCCACTGATCTCCCTTGATATTATTAAGGGTATGCAAAGCTTCAACAATTTTTTGTTGCTGTAATTGAATACGGGCCAGGCGTATACTGAATATTGCATATATATTATTATCCTTAATATTTTTTAAACTATTTTGTAACTGTAACGCTGCTTGATCTATTTGATTATTGAGGATCAAATTTTTTACTTGATTTAAAACAATCAATATACCGTAAATATTGTTATTACTAATAAATCTTTCGGTATTATGCTGGCTTCTATTGATTTTTTTTATATTTGTCAAATATATAGCCGAAATTTTTCTAACCTTATTAATTTTATATGTATACCAATATCGTACACTAAATAATAAAGCTATTGCAAAAATTACTAAAGCAAAAAATAATAATAGCTGACTATTAATAGTTACAAACCTTTGCATAACACGAAGTGATTCTCGATTACTGTTATAATATTTCACACCAATTTCCTAAAATTGATTTAGTAAAATTTATCTCTAATAAATTTGATTAATTGATCATATTCAATGATTGTTTGTTCTCCAGTACCTAAATCTTTTAGAGTTATTAAATTTCTTAATATTTCATTTTCACCTAATACTAATACAAGGTTTGCTCCTAATTTATTTGCATCAGTAAACTTTTTTTTTAATTTACCAGTGCTATAATTTGTCATAATTTTAATTTTTGGAAAACTATCACGCAATTTTTCAGCTAAAATTATTACTTCTGCTTCTACAGAACTACAAGAAGCGATTATATAAACATCGATGGGTTCAAAAGATTTAAAGGTTGCATTAACAGAATTAATTAGCATTACTAATCTTTCAATACCCAGTGCTAATCCTACTGCTGGAGTAAATTTCCCACCCAGGTGATAAACTAGATTATCATAACGACCACCAGCACATAAGGTTCCTTGTGAACTGATACTAGAATTTACCCATTCAAAAACAGTTCTATTATAGTAGTCTAGACCCCTAACCAAAAATGGATTAATAGTATATTGAATTCCATTTTTATCTAATAAACAACATAATTTCATGAAATGTTCTTGCGATTCTTTGTCAAGATAATCACTTAGTATGGGTGCTTCATTCAACATCATTTTAACAGTACAATTTTTACTATCTAGTATTCGCAAAGGATTTGTATATATGCGTTTTTTACTATCTTCATCTAAAAATTGTAATCTATTTTTAAAAAATGAAAATAAAGCCGAGCGGTAACGGATACGAGCATCCAAAGAACCTAAACTATTTATTTCAAGAGAAACATAATCAATAACTCCCAAATTACGCCACCATCTAGCTGTCAGCATAATTAGTTCAGCATCAATATTTGGTCCAGGTAATCCAAAAACTTCTACACCTAACTGATGAAACTGACGATAACGGCCTTTCTGCGGCCGCTCATAGCGAAACATAGGTCCAGAATACCACCAACGTTGCTCATGGCGAGTGAGTAATCCATGCTGGATGCCAGCACGAACACAGCAAGCGGTTCCTTCTGGTCTAAGAGTTAAACTTTCACCATGACGATCATTAAACATATACATTTCTTTTTCCACTACATCAGTGATTTCACCTATAGCACGTTTAAATAATGAGGTACGTTCCACAATAGGTAGTCTTATTTCTCGATATCCATAAGTATTAAGTACCTGTACAAGTATTTTTTCAATTTTATTAAACATTAAAGCTTCTGCGGGAAGATAATCATGCATTCCACGCACCGACTGAATCAGATTCACAATCAACTTCCAATTTATAAATTTTATGCTACTCAATAAAACATAATAAGTAAATTATACTTATTTTCAGTATTGAAAAGCTTCTAAGAATCAATTACTTGAATTTTATCTAATAATGCCGCTTTAGTACGTATTATATTTTCTAGTTCGTCAATTAATTTACCATTATCTAATTTATTGATCCTTATGCCATCTTCATATAATCCACTCTTATTTTTACTTCCTGCCACACCTATGTTTGATATTAAAGCTTCTCCTGGTCCATTAACTACACAACCAATAATAGAAATATCCATAGGAGTAAGAATATCATTCAAGCGATCTTCTAAGATATTTATGGTTTTAATCACATCAAATTCCTGTCGTGCACAAGTTGGACAGGCAATAAAATTAATCCCTCGTGAACGAATCCGTAAAGATTTTAGAATATCAAATCCTACCTTAACTTCTTCTACTGGATCTGCAGCTAAAGAAACTCTTAAAGTATCACCAATACCTTCAGATAGCATTATACCTAATCCAATAGCCGATTTAACTGCTCCAGCACGAGCACCTCCGGCTTCAGTAATCCCTAAATGTAAAGGTTGTTCGATCTGTTTTGCAAGAAGCCGATATGACTCGACAGCTATAAATACATCTGATGCCTTTATACTAACTTTAAAATCTTCAAAATTCATTTGATAAAAATAATCAATTTGACGTAATGCTGATTCGAGCAAAGCTTGTGGAGTAGGGGTGCCATATTTTTTTTGTAAATCTTTTTCTAAGGAACCAGCATTAATTCCAATTCTAATTGGAATATTATGATCACGAGCACAGTTAACAATTTGACTAATACGCCCTTTGTTACCAATATTACCTGGATTAATGCGCAAACCGTCAACACCATATTCCACAACTTTTAATGCAAGCCGATAATCAAAATGAATATCGGCAACCAATGGAACTTTTACTTGAGGTTTAATATTTTTAAATGCTTCTACAGCATCCATAGTAGGAATAGAAATTCTAACTATATCTGCTCCAACCTCTTCTAATGCTTTGATCTGTTTAATGGTTCCCTCAATATTAGTAGTAATAGTATTGGTCATAGATTGTACAGAAATTGGTGATTCACCTCCTATGGGAACATTTCCAACGTGAATCATTTTTGATTTACGTCTTATGATTGTATTAGTATACATATTTTATTCTCCCACATTTTAATTACAGTCTGTAATAAATTGACCACTTTATTAGATTTTTATAAATAATATTTATATATGTATTATTAGAATAATCATTAATCTTAAGATATTTTACTATTACTTCTTAATTAGGATACATCTTAATAACATAGAAAAACTCACAGTAAAATTTTAACAAATCTGCAATTTATCGATTAATTAAATATGTAATTAAGTAGATTTAATCCGATTAATAACTGCTCCAGATAATTGTCCACAAGCCGCATTAATATCATCACCGCGAATCTTGCGGATTATAGTAATAAAGCCAGAGGAGATCATTACATTATAAAAACGTTCAATTCGAATAATTGAACTACGTCTATAAGGTGCATTAGGATATGGATTCCAGGGAATTAAATTTATTTTACATGGGATTTTTTTCAGACGATCTGCTAACTCATAAGCATGCTCTATGTAATCATTAAGATGATCTATCATAACATACTCAATAGTAACTAAACCATGATTAGCCCTAGACGTAGCTAAATAACGACGTACTGCCGATAAAAGGGTAGTGATATTATATTTATTATTAATTGGCATAATGGAACTTCGCAATTTATCGTTAGGTGCATGTAATGAAATAGCTAATGCTACATCAATTTTTTTTTTTAGTTTGTCGATAGCTGGAACTATACCAGATGTTGATATAGTAATATGCCTTTTAGATATAGCTAATCCAAACTTGTCTAGCATAATTTCTATAGCTGGTAATACATTAGATAAATTAAGAAGTGGTTCTCCCATTCCCATCATAACTACATTGTTAATTGGATCCCTACCTAGAGTAATAAGAGTTTTATTAGCAATCCATAATTGGCCAATAATTTCTGAAACACATAGATTACGATTAAATCCTTGCTGTGCTGTGAAACAAAATTTACATTTTAATGCACATCCGAGCTGAGAAGAAATACAAAGAGTCGCACCTCTAGCATGAGGTAAATAAACCATCTCTACTTTTTGAGTTTGTACCAGAATAACCCATTTAATTGTACCATCATTAGATCTATATTCTTCGGTAATTTCAGGAGCTTGAATTTTAGCGCAGGAGAGAAGTTTATTACATAATTTTTTGTTAAGGTTTGTCATTAAATTAAAATCATTACAATAATAATGATAAATCCATTTCATTACTTGATCTGCACGATAGGTTGGTTCTCCAATAGAAATGAAAAATTCATGCATTTTTTGACGATTTAAATCAAGTAAATTAATTCTTTCATCTTTATGATAACTTAAAAATGCAGATGAGAGCGAAATAAATTTTGCAACCATATTCTATTATGAATTTAATAATCATTAAATTTGCGATTATCGCAAATTTCATCTTTTATAAAAAAATAGTTAATTTCTTGGTTGGCAGAATCTATCGAATCTGAACCATGGATAGCATTAGCAGTAATATTATCTGCATAATCTGCACGTAAAGTACCATAAATTGCATATGCAGGATCAGTTGCTCCCATTAAATCCCTAAGAAATTGAACTGCATTATCTCTTTGTAACACAGAGAGCATAATAGGTCCGGAAATCATAAATGTTATCAATTTATCAAAAAAAGGTTGATCTTTATGTTTGCCATAAAATCCCTGTGCTTTTTTTCTAGATAAATGTTGCATTTTAGCTGCGATAATCTGAAAGTCTTGACTTTCAAGTCGTGAATAGATAGCGCCAATAAGATTTTTAGCTACTGCATTAGGTTTAATAATCGCCAATGTACGTTCTATTGTCATAATATACTCTCAATATCACTTCAATATAATCTTAAAAAAATATTAAGATATCATTAAATCATAACTTTCAATGTTATTGAAGCACATTAAATTATATTTATTGTATACTGGGGTATTTCTACTACTAAATCTTCACTATTTATATATGCTTGACAACTTAACCGACTTTGTGGTTTTACTCCCCAAGCTTTATCTAACATATCATCTTCATTTTCCATCATAGGTGATAAAGAATTAAAACCTGCTCGGACCACACAATGACATGTCGCACATGCACAAGATTTTTCACATGCATGCTCAATTTTAATCCCGTTACGTAATGCTACATCTAAGATGGTTTCTCCTCTTTTAGCATCAACTGTTATTCCATCTGGAATCAATATATGATGTGGTAAAAAAAGAATTTTGGGCATCAATATAATCTCGTATATAATCTTGGAACCTTTAGGTATTAACTTATGGTAAATTAAGAGGTACATCTTTTATCATATGTAAATCTTTATTAATCATGCTGATAAGTTCGTTTTCGCTTAAACCATAAGTAGGATGAACCTTAACAGAAGCAGAAACACCACTAACTTTTTCTATAGCAGTAACACTCAGTAATCCGTCAGCATCTAACTTAAAAATTACGTTAATACGAGCTTTTCCTGCTGGTAAATCAGGTATTCCACTTAGAGTAAAGCGAGCTATTGAGCGACAATGAGCAACTTTTTCTTGTTCTCCTTGTAAAATATGGATCATCATAGTAGTTTGCCCATCTTTAAAAGTGGTAAATTCTTTATTTTTAATGATAGGAATAGTACTATTACGTTGTATAATTTTTTCTACATAACCACCTAAGGTTTCTATCCCTAATGACAATGGGATAACATCTAATAACAACAGATCATGTAGCTTATTACCTAAAAGTATATTAGCCTGAATCGCGGCTCCTAATGCTACAATCTTTTCAGGATCAATAGATGTTAAAAGCGTTTTACCAAAGAATGCCGCTACTTTTTCACGTATAATAGGTAATCTAGTAGAACCTCCAACCATAATTATTTTTGAGATATCTTGGTGCCTTAAATTGGCATCTTTTAAAGTGCGACGACACATAAATAGAGTCTGCTCTATGTAATGAGTAATTAATTCTTCAAATTCTTTACGAGTAACGATAAATTGCCAGTTTTTAATTTTAACTAAAGTCTGTTTTTTATTGCTTAAGATGATTTTTGCTTCAATAGCAGCTTCTAACATTTGACGTTGTAAAATTTGATCATCGCAATTCTTTAAACAGATTTTTTGATAAAATAAATTTACTAACAGTTGGTCAAAATCATCTCCTCCAAGGTTAGAAATACCTCCAGTTGCTAAAACTTCAAAGACCCCTCGATTTAATTTAAGAAATGAAATATCAAAAGTACCACCACCTAAATCATAAACTGCAATGATTTCTTCTACTCCTGTTTGAACTCCATAAGCAACCGCTGCCGCTGTAGGTTCATTAAGCAATCGTAAAACATGTAAACCTGCTAACTCTGCAGCATCTTTAGTTGCTTGACGTTGGGCATTATTAAAATATGCTGGAATAGTAATAACAACTCCTGAAAAAATTACGTCTAAAGTTTTTTTAGCTCTTTCAACTAGCTCCGTCAAAATATCACTTGAAACTTTGACTGGAGTAATCATACCTGCCGATGTAGCAATTAGTGGCAAACCATTATTATCACTGGTTGTCAAATGGTAAGGTAAATTAGGATAACGCTTTGTTATCTCATAAAGTGAGCAACCCATTATTCTTTTTACCGAAGTAATTGTATTAACTGGATCAAATGATGCCTGATTAAGTGCTTCCCAACCTACCCTTTTTCCTCTATCTTGATAATGTACTACAGAAGGTAAAAGATAGCGATTCTGTAAGTCTGGTATAATTTCAGCATTACCATTTTGCACCATTGCTATCAAAGAATATGTCGTTCCCAAATCAATACCTGCCGCTAATCCTTTATCTTTTTTGCTATTAGCTCTTACTTTAAGATTTTTTTTTGGTTCACTAATTTGCAATAATGCCATTATTTGTTTCCATTTATAAATTTAATAATTTATTTTCTAAATATTCAATTTTAAAACGCAATGTTGTAAACATCCGGATTTTACGTAAGGTATTAGCTGCTTTATCCCAATTTTTTGATTCAATTTCTTTTTCTATTTGGTAATTTATTTTACTTATGGATGATTCAATTCGATTAGCAAAATTACTTAATTCTTTTAAAGATGCTTTTTGCTCAATATTTTGTAATTCTTCACGTAAATCAAACTGTGTTTTTAAAAAAATAGTATCCATTAAATTATTATTTTGCTCACTATTAACATCGAAACCATGAAGTAATAATAAATACTCTGCTCTTGAAATAGGATTACTCAATACTTTCCAAGCTTGATTCACCAATGCTGATTTTTTTAACACATCCAATTGATCTTCTGAATTTTCTAGGGATCTATCAGGATGAAATTGTCGCTGTAAATCATGAAAACGCGCTTGTAGTAATTTCTTATCAATTTTAAAATTAATAGGTAATCCGAAAATTTTAAAATAGTTCATAAAATGCCTAATAATGGAAAACCACCAAACATCTATACATTAAAACTTTTACCACATCCACATTGATATTTTACATTAGGATTATTAAACTTAAAACCTTCATTTAGTCCTTCTTTTACAAAATCTAATTCAGTACCATTGATATATAATAAGCTTTTTTTGTCGATAAAAATTTTTATGCCTTTATTTTCTATCAAAGTATCTTCGGGCTGTAATTCATCAACATATTCTAGAATATAAGCCATCCCAGAACAACCTGAGGTAACTACTCCCAAACGCAATCCAAAACACTTGCTTCGCTCATTCAATACCTTATGAAGATGTACCGCTGCCCTGTCACTTAAAGTAATTGACATAATGTAGTACTACCTTATAAAAATGATAAAATTATCTATTATTTTTACCTTTATAATCAGCAATCGCGGCTTTAATAGCATCTTCTGCTAAAATAGAGCAATGAATTTTAACTGGTGGTAATTCTAATTCTTCAGCAATCTGAATGTTTTTAATAGATTCGGCTTCCTCTAAGGATTTACCTTTTACCCATTCAGTTATTAATGAACTAGATGCAATAGCAGAACCACATCCATATGTTTTAAAACGTGCATCTTCAATAATACCATCGCCATTAACTTTGATTTGTAATTTCATTACATCTCCGCATGCCGGCGCCCCTACCATACCGCTACCAACTGAACCATCTGTATTGTCAAATGATCCCACATTACGAGGATTTTCATAATGATCTATCACTTTTTTACTATAAGCCATATTTGATTTCCTTAAACTCTCATTACATTATAAACTTGGTTGGCATATCCAATTAATACTATTAATATCTATACCCTGTTGGTACATTTCCCAAAGCGGCGAAAGTTCACGCAATCTAATAACTGATTGACGCACTAATGAAATTGTATAATCTATTTCTTCAATTGTAGTAAAACGTCCTAGAGAAAATCTAATTGAGCTATGTGCTAATTCATCATTAATACCCAATGAACGCAATACATAAGAAGGTTCTAAACTAGCAGAAGTACAAGCTGAACCTGAAGATACTGCTAAATTTTTTAAAGCCATCATCAATGATTCTCCTTCTACATAATTAAAACTAACATTCATAATGTTTGGTGCACTATGTTCAAGAGAACCATTTAAGTAAACTTCTTCAAGATTTTTGATACCATCCCAAAGATAATTACGTAATTTACTTAATCTTTTGATTTCACTTTTCATTTCTTCATTTGCAATGCGACAAGCTTCACCCATTCCGACAATTTGATGTACTGGCAAAGTACCAGAACGAATTCCTCGTTCATGACCACCACCATGAATTTGTGCTTCTAAACGAACTCGTGGTTTTCGGCGTACATATAAAACACCAATTCCTTTAGGACCATATATTTTATGTGCAGAAAAAGACAATAGATCGACATTTAGTTTTTTTAGATCAATTGGGATTTTACCAACACTTTGGGTACCATCAACATGATAAAAAATATTATGCTGACGACATAATTCACCAATTGAAGCAATATTCTGTATTGTTCCTATCTCATTATTAACATGCATAATAGATACCAAAATCGTATCATGACGGATTGCTTCCTCTAAAATTTTTAGATTTAAAATCCCCGACTTATCAGGAGACAAATAGCTGACTTCATAACCTTCACCTTCTAACTGGCGACAAGTATCTAATACAGCTTTATGCTCTATTTTACTAGTAATAATATGTTTACCCTTATTTTGATAAAATCCTGCAATTCCTTTAATAGCGAGATTATCTGATTCTGTGGCTCCTGATGTAAAAATAATTTCTCTAGGATCAGCTCCAATGAGTTCTGCAATCTGATTACGTGCTATATCTACTGCTTCTTCCGCTTGCCATCCAAAACGATGTGATCGAGAAGCCGCATTACCAAAGATGCCATCCTTAGTCATATAATGCATCATTTTTTTAGCTACACGTAAGTCAATTGGTGTAGTTGCTGAATAGTCTAAATAAATTGGTAATTTCATTAGAACTCCGTATTAGCTACTTTTAAATTTATTAATTTCCGATAGTTTTAAAGTAACTGATTCTCTTATTACTTGGGGATTTGAAATATTAGTAATCAGGTTATTTTTAACCAATTCCGCTAAAGTAATTTTATTAAGAAATGCATTAATAAGCTCACTTAGATGATGCCATAAGGTATGAGTACTACATCGTTGTCCATTATGGCAACTTTCTTTTCCTTGACATCGAGTGGCATCTACTGATTCATCAACCGCTCTCATTATTGAACTCACAGCAATTTCATTAATTTTTTTTACTAAAACATATCCACCACGTGGTCCACGAATGCTTGATACTAATCCTTTTTTACGTAATCTAGCTAATAGTTGCTGTAAATAAAAAAGAGAAATACCTTGACGTTTTGAAATATCGGTCAATGATACGGGACCTCTATGTGAATTTAGCGCAATATCAAGTATTGCAATAACAGCATAACGACCTTTAGATGTTAATTTCATATTCTTTTACTAAATAAAATTCACTATATTAGTATCTTGCTATCATAAAATTATGATAGAATTTATTGATTATTTATAATATTTCATACTTGAGTAATTTAGTCAACTATATAATGAATATTAGGCATGAGTAATCCAAACGGGATAAATTTCATCCAATCATTTCACTTCGTAATGTTAGTATATTAATATTTACTGCAGGAGATAGTTATGCATCCAATGCTCAACATTGCTATACGATCGGCCCGCGTTGCAGGAGATTTAATATATAAAAATTCCATAAAGATTGAAATAACGAAGCCTCAACAATCTGATTATATTTTATATATGATGAAAGAAATAGAAAAATTAGTGATTAATATTATACATAAATGTTATCCAGAACATGTTATTTCTTTTAAAGGTTATTCTCAATTAGAATTTGAAATGAAAAATAAAGAAGTACAATGGATAATCAATCCATTAGATGGGATAACCAATTTTATAAAAAAAATCCCTCATTGGGCTGTTTCTATAGCGGTTATTATAAAAAAACGTACTGAGATAGCAGTAATTTATGATTTTATTCGCAATGAATTATTTACTGCCGTTCGCGGTCAAGGTACTAAATTGAATGGTTACCGAATTAGAGTAAGTGAAGTCAGAAATCTAAATGGAATGATTATAGCTACCGATTTGTCTTTCATAAATAATCCTCAGTATTATTCTCAGGAATATTTAAAGCAAATGGCAGTAATATTTAGTAAATGTGCCGACTGTCATGCAAGCGGTTCTGCTGCATTAGATCTTGCTTATATTGCTTCAGGTCGTTTAGATGGTTATTTTAAAATTGGTTTCAATCAATTATCTTTTAGTGCTGGTGAATTGTTAATCCGTGAAGCCGGAGGTGTGATCACATATTTTAGTGAACGTTATCATATGATTGCTGGAAATGTACAAGTAGTCAATCTTCTATTAAAATTACTTAGTGATGAATAACTTAGATAACATCATGAAATTATAATTTACTAAGATTAGTCTTTATTTTTTGCGAAGTTGCTTAAAAAAACTTTTCAATAATTTATTACATGCATTACCAAGGACATCACCTTTAAATTCTATTCGATTATTTAAGCCAAGTTTTTCCCTGAGCAATAAAGAAGTACCATGTGGGTGATCTCTAGCTCCAAAAACTACACGTTCAATTCTACTATGTAGAATTGCTCCTGTACACATGATACAAGGTTCAAGTGTCACATAAAGTGTTGTATTGAGTAACCGATAATTTTTTAGGATTTTTCCAGCAAGGCGTAAAGCTATTACTTCAGCATGAGCAGTAGGATCATTAATGCTAATAGTAGAATTCCAAGCTTGACTAATAAGACGATCGGATTTTACTAAAATAGCACCAACAGGAACTTCTCCTAGCTGACTTGCATATTCCGCTAATGATAAAGCATGTTGCATCCAGTATTCATCATGATAATCATTCATTATTACTACATCTCCTATCTTTAATGAAGATTATCCTATTTAGATAGTTAGTTCTATGATAATTAAAAACTGTTATTTAACTACAGATTACAATATGATAAAATTAATGATTGTATATATAAAATGATTATCTGCATTTTACCAACAATACAGGTAATCTCAAATAGAGGATTAATGGCTTAATGAGTAACCTTTCCAGTGAAATAATACCGATTAATATTGAAGATGAACTTAAGCATTCATATTTGGATTATGCTATGTCGGTGATTGTAGGACGGGCATTACCTGATATCCGAGATGGACTGAAACCAGTACACCGTCGCGTACTTTACGCTATGCATATCCTAATGAATCATTGGAATAAACCATATAAAAAATCCGCGCGTATAGTTGGCGATGTAATTGGTAAATATCATCCTCATGGTGATATGGCAGTATATGATGCAATTGTGCGCATGGCACAACCCTTTTCTTTGCGTTATATATTGATTGATGGTCAAGGTAATTTCGGCTCTATTGATGGTGATTCTGCCGCAGCGATGCGTTATACCGAGATCCGCATGGCAAAAATTGCTCATGAATTATTGGCAGATTTAGATAAAAATACCGTAAACTTTGTTCCCAACTACGATGGGAATGAACAAATACCAGAAGTACTACCTACTAAAATACCTAATCTATTAATTAATGGTGTTTCAGGAATAGCCGTAGGTATGGCAACTAATATTCCACCACACAATTTAGCAGAAGTGATTAATGGTTGTATTGCCTATATTGATAATGAAAATATTAGTATCAAAGAATTGATGAACTATATTCCAGGTCCAGATTTTCCTACAGCAGCTATGATTAACGGTAATCTTGGTATTGAGGACGCCTATAGTACTGGAAAAGGTAAAATTTTAATACGCGCTCGTTGTATAATAGAAACTAATTCTAAAACGGGACGTGAAACTATTATTATTAGCGAAATTCCTTATCAGATCAATAAAACACGTTTACTTGAGAAAATTGCGGAACTAGTAAAAGAGAAAAAGATCGAAGGAATAAATACATTACGTGATGAGTCCGATAAAGATGGAATGAGAATTGTTATTGAAATCAAACGTGATGGTATTGCAAAAGTCGTTCTAAATCGCCTTTATACAATAACACCGCTACAAATATCATTTAGTATTAATATGGTAGCTTTATATCAAGGCAAACCACAAGTGCTTACCCTAAAAGATATTTTAGCCGCTTTTATTGATCATCGTAGGGAAGTGATTACCAGAAGAACAATTTATGATCTACATCAAACACGTGAACGTGCCCATATACTAGAAGGTTTAGCCATTGCATTAATCAATATTGATAAAGTTATGGAAATTATTCGTAATGCAACTAATACTAGAGAAGCACAAGAAAATCTTATATCCCAATTTTGGGATATTGAGCCTATATCAAATACTATAAAAATAAGTATCAAAAATGACGTAAAATCACAAAAATTTTCCAAAAAATATCAATTTACCAAACAACAAGTTCAAGCAATATTGGAATTACGTTTACAAAAACTTACTTGTCTTGAATATGAAAAATTAATCAATGAGTACCGAGAACTCAGAAAGAAAATTATTAATCTAATTAAAATTCTAGAAAATCCAAAGTTGCTGATGAATCTTATTCGTGAAGAATTGCTTTCAATTAGCCATCAATTTGGTGATCTCCGTAAAACGGAAATTATGGTAAATACTGCTAACATTAACCTTGAAGATATTATTAATCAAATGGCAGTAGTAGTTACTTTATCACATCACGGATATGTAAAGTACCAAAAATTATCAGAGTATGAAGCACAGCGCCGTGGTGGAAAAGGTAAATCAGCAGCAAGTATCAAAGAAGAGGATTATATTGAACGTCTGTTAGTTGCTAAAACTCATGATACTATTCTATGTTTTTCAAGTATGGGCCGGATTTATTGGCTGAAAGTATACCAATTACCAGAAGCAACACGTGGTTCTCGTGGACGTCCTATTATTAATTTATTACCATTAGAATATAATGAACGTATTACAGCCATTTTACCAGTTATAGAATATGCAGCCGGAAGAAATATCTTCATGGCAACGGCTAGTGGCGTAGTTAAGAAAATGGCAATGACTGAATTTAATCGTCCGCGAAATAGAGGAATTATTGCTGTACAATTAAATAAAGGAGATGAACTGATTGGTGTTGATATCACTGATGGTAATAATGATGTCATGCTATTCTCGGCAGCAGGTAAAGTAGTTCGATTTAAGGAACAGGAAGTTAGATCCATGGGAAGAAATGCCATTGGAATACGTGGTATAAAATTAGCTAAGGGTGACAAAGTTGTTTCATTAATTATTCCAGAAAAAGAAGGAGAGATCCTAACAGTTACTAAAAATGGATATGGTAAAAGAACGGCTGTAAGTAAATATCCTACTAAATCACGAGCTACCCAGGGAGTAATTTCCATAAGGGTAAATCAACGTAACGGAACAGTTATTGGTGCCGTGCAAGTTCATAGTGTTGATCAAATTATGATCATTACTAATGCTGGCACTCTTGTACGCACTAGGGTTTCAGAAGTTAGTGTTGTTGGACGCAATACTCAAGGGGTAGTTTTAATTCGTACATCTTCGAAAGAATGCGTAGTTGGATTACAACGAGTAACTGAACCTTTAATAAAATGAAACTTACTAAAATTGGTTAGTATTAATGAAAGTTAATAACTTGGTGATTATATTATGTACGGCTCCTAATGAGGATTGGGCACTAAAATTGGCAAAAAAATCCTTAGAAGAACGATTAGCAGCTTGTATAACACAATTTAAAAATGTTAGTTCTTTATATTATTGGAAAGGAGAAATTAAACATACTAAAGAAGTTCAAATGCTAATAAAAACAGATTATCTACACCAGGAAAAATTACTGCGATTACTTAAAGATATGCATCCTTATGAAACTCCGGAGCTTTTAGTTTTAACAGTACAAGATGTAAACCAGCAATATCATTACTGGCTCACTACTACATTGCAATAATTATTATTTATTCTATATAAATTGACTTTATTAATGATTTACTATTTAATTCCTCCACTACATTAATTAGTGCCCGGATAGCTCAGTTGGTAGAGCAGGGGACTGAAAATCCCTGTGTCGGTGGTTCAATTCCGCCTCTGGGCACCACAATTAAATTTAATATATTTATCGATAAATTATCAATTAATAATTGTCCTGTTGAACTACATGCAGATTAAATAAAATTATAGGATTAATGTTGAATTTACATGGACGATGAATTTTATATGAAGAGAGCCCTCGAAATTGCTCGTCGAGGAATATTCACTACAACTCCTAATCCGAATGTGGGTTGTGTTATTGTACTCAATGGAATAATTGTAGGTGAAGGTTATCACTATTGTGCTGGTGAGCCACATGCAGAAATCTACGCCTTACAGATGGCTGGTGAAAAAGCTAAAACTGCTACTGTTTATGTTACTCTGGAACCATGTAACCATCATGGTCTTACGCCTCCATGTTGTGAGGCCTTAATATCTGCAGGAGTTCATCGTGTAGTTATTGCAATGCAAGATCCTAACCCACTAGTAGCTGGCCGGGGTTTTGCTCAACTTAAAGCCGCTGGTATTGAAGTTAATCATGGATTAATGGAACTTGAAGCAGAACGATTAAATCGCGGTTTTCTGAAAAGAATGAGAACAGGATTACCTTTTTTACAACTCAAAATCGCTGCATCACTTGATGGACGTACTGCCATGGCCAATGGTGAAAGTAAGTGGATCACCTCATTAGCTGCTAGACTTGATGTTCAATTATGGCGGGCACAAAGTTCGGCAATACTTAGCAGTAGTGCAACTGTACTTATAGATAATCCTGCTTTAACAGTGCGCTGGAATCAATTAAATTTAGCAACAAAAAAAATTTATCCTTTACAGCGATTACGTCAACCGGTGCGTATTATTATTGATAGTAAGAATCGGGTTAAACCACATCATCGATTAATGTTTGAAAGTGGAAAAATTTGGCTAATGCGTAAATATGTAACTACTACGCAAAAATTTCCAAAACAAGTTGAACAAATAATTATTCCTTGTAATGGAGAATATATTGATTTAAAGAGAATAATGTTTTTTTTTGGTAAAAAGCAAATAAATACTATTCTAGTTGAAGCTGGAGCGAAATTATCTGGTGCATTATTACAATTTGGTATGGTTGACGAATTAATTATTTATATTGCTCCTAAAATTTTAGGAAATAATGCTAGAAATCTTTGCGAGATTCCAGGATTAAATCAATTATCTAATATACTACAATTTGAGTTGAAAGAAATTTATCAAGTAGGACCTGATCTAAGACTACATTTGATTCCTAAAATTAACTTCAAATAAAATCAGTAATATGAGGAAAATAATGAAGAATATTGAAGGTACTGTTGTTGCTCCATATGCAAATATAGCTATTGCTATTAGTAGGTTTAACCTTTTCATTAACAAAAGTCTACTAAATGGAGCTATAGATGCTTTAACACGTTTAGGACAGGTAAAAGAAGAGAATATTACTGTGATATGGGTACCTGGTGCTTATGAATTGCCTTTAGTAGTAAAAAGGTTAGCAGAAATCAAAAAATATAATGCAATCATTGCACTTGGAAGCGTCGTACGTGGTAGTACACCAAATTTTCATTATATTAGTAGTATAGCTACTTCGGGATTAGCTAATATAGCTATTAATAGCAACATTCCAATTGCTTATGGTCTTCTTACTGTTGAAAATATTGAACAGGCAATTGAACGCTCTGGAACTAAACTAGGCAATAAGGGTACTGAAGCTGCTATTTCAGCATTAGAAATGATCAATATACTAGAAGCACTCATATAATAAAACTGTAAGGTTATTTTGTGAATCCTTTCCAGAGACGTCGTGCACGTGAATGTGCTATCCAAGCTATTTATAGCTGGCAGCTATCAGGTAATAAGATAGCTGAAGTTTATCAATTTATTAAAGAACAGAATCTAAACTTTAAAGATGTCGATCAAAGCTATTTTAGTGAATTAATAATAGGTGTTACTGATAACTATATTGCTATTGATAATTTTATGCAACCATGTTTAATAAGCCGCAAAATTAATGAGATTGGACATATAGAAAAAGCTATTTTACGGATATCTATATTTGAACTGAGTATACGTCAAGATATTCCCTATAAAGTAGTAATTAATGAAGGAATAGAATTAGCGAAAATTTTCGGTGCTGAAGATAGTCATAAATTTGTTAACGGGGTATTAAATAATGCTGCAAAAAAAATTCGTATTACATAAATTAATATAATATTTAATTATGAAATTGTATCTAAAAAAACCTCTTAACCTTTCTTATCTTCTCGCTACTGGCTTTGGAATAGGATTAATTAAATGGTTTCCTGGAACTTTAGGGTCAATTTTCATAATTCCATTATGGTGGATAATAAGCTTATTTTCTGGGTACCTTTATTTAGCAACTGTTTTATTAGGTTTTATTTATGGGATTTATATTTGTCAAGTCACAGAAAAATATCTAGGATTACATGATCACAGTAGTATTATATGGGATGAATTTATTGGCATGGGGATTACTTTTATGAGTTTAACAGATTATAAATTGCAGTTTGTGATCATGGGGTTTTTTATATTTCGTTTTTTTGATATATTGAAACCGTGGCCAATTTCTTGGGTAAATGATCATTTTAACGGAGGTCTAGGCATAATGTTAGATGATTTAATTGCAGGTTTCATATCAACTTTATGTTTATACAAAATTTACCATAATTTTAGCAATTGAGATAAAATATTAAATATTTAATGATTAGTTTAATTGTAGCTATAGCTAGTAATTATGTGATTGGTAATGGTAATAGTATACCTTGGTATTTACCCAGAGATATCGCTTGGTTTAAAAAACATACTTTGCATAAACCAGTGATTATGGGTCGTTACACATGGGAATCAATTGGTAAAAAACCTCTACCTGAAAGAGTAAATATTATTATCAGTAAAATTAGTAATGGTTATCAGTATCAGAACACCAATAATGTTATTTGGGTTGATTCTATTAATAAAGCACTAAATTTTGCAGATTCTTTAAATCTAACAGAAACTATGGTAATTGGCGGATCTAGCATTTATAATCAAATGTTAGATTATGCTAATTGTCTTTATATTACCTCTATAGATCTAAATGTAGAGGGAAATACATATTTTTTTCCTAAAATTAACTCTAGTGAATGGGTATGTACATTTAGAGAATTCCATGCGGCCGATAAAATCAACAATCATAATTGTTATTTTAATATTTTTAAAAGAAAAAATCATATTAGTGGCTCCTCTGACTGGACTCGAACCAGTGACATGCGGATTAACAGTCCGCCGTTCTACCAACTGAACTACAGAGGATTTTAATTCAATGTAATAAAACCAATATTAATGTCCATTCCTATAAGTGTCAACCGTAAAAAACTCTCATATACTAATTTAATTATAACATGGCATTTTTTGGAGTTCTTGGAAATGGAATTACATCTTTTACATTTTGCATTCCGGTAATATACGCTATTAACCGTTCAAAACCTAAACCAAAACCTGAATGAGGAACCGTGCCATAACGTCGTAAATCACGATACCAACTGTACTCTTCTTTATTTAATCCCAGATGCTTAATCCGATCATCTAAAAAATGAAGACGTTCTTCACGTTGTGAACCACCAATAATTTCTCCAATTCCAGGAAAAAGAATGTCCATAGATGCAACTGTTTTCATATCATCATTGATACGCATATAAAATGCCTTAATATTTTTTGGATAGTTTTTAACCACAATAGGAAGGTTAAACTGTTGTACCAAAAAACGCTCATGTTCCGATGAGAGATCTATACCCCAGAATACTGGATTTTTAAATTTTGTTTTGCTTAATAAAAGCAAATTAATAGCTTCCGAGTAATCTAATATAATTAGACGACTACTTAAATTTTTTTCTAAACGATATATAACATTATTGTCTATACGCTCAGCAAAAAAATCCATATCATTTGCACATTCGTTCAATACTATTTTTAAAATAAATTTAAAGAGATTTTCAGCTAAAATGATGATATCATCTAAGGTAGCAAAAGCTACTTCTGGTTCAATCATCCAAAATTCTGCCAAATGGCGGCTCGTATTAGAAGGCTCAGCACGAAAAGTTGGACCGAATGTGTATACTTTTGTTAATGCGCAAGCATAGCTTTCTGCATGTAACTGACCACTTCCTGTTAAAAAGGTTTCTTTACCAAAGAAATCATGATTAAAATCAATATTTTTTATATTATTATCAGCTAATTTATTTATATCTAAAGTTGAAATACGGAATTTATCTTTAATACCTTCAGTATCATAAGCTGTAATTATAGGAGTTGGAATCCAAACATATCCGTTTTCATGAAAAAAATTATGAATAGCTTGCGCAATTGTATGACGTACACGTGAAATAGCGCTAATTAAATAAGTACGAGAACGTAAATGAATTACTTCACGGATAAATTCTAAGGAATGCCTTTTAGCTGCTATTGGATAAGTATCAGGATCGTCAACCCACCCTATGACTTTAATACTAGTAGATGCGATTTCTATTTTTTGTTTTTTGCCTGAAGAAATAACAATCTTGCCAGTTACTATTATAGAACATCCACTTGATAATTTAAGTATCTCCTTTTGATAATTATCAAGAGAATTTTTAGCTATCACTTGAAGATTATTTAAACAAGAACCATCATAGATTGAAATAAATGAAATACCTAACTTAGAATCTCTTCTAGTACGTACCCAACCTCTAACTGTTATATTACTATTTAAATATAAATTGCCATTTAGTATCTCAACAATCGAGAGGATTTTCATATGTTATTCTCATCATTTATATATCATTAATATTATTATATTACTATAAACGATAATATCGTTATAATCTTAGTCCATCAGAATCTCATAAAAATTAATAGAGTATATATGTTATATAACCTAGTTAGAAATTTATTATTTAAATTTGAACCGGAGTTTGTACACTATTTAGTATGTAATTATATTAAATTTATAACTCGTACTCCCTTTAAATATTTGATAAATTTACCAAATTTGATCAAACCCACCAATTGTATGGGAATTTCCTTTAAAAATCCTATAGGAGTTGCCGCTGGATTAGATAAGAATGGTGAATATATTGATGCTTTAGCAGCTTTAGGATTTGGTTACATTGAAATTGGCACAGTGACGCCTCAACCTCAATTAGGTAATCAAAAACCACGTTTGTTTCGTATTAATGAGGCTGAGGGATTTATTAACCGCATGGGATTTAATAATCATGGCATAGATCAGCTGATTAAAAATATTAAGAAAAGTAAATTTAAAGGAATTTTAGGTATCAATATTAGTAAAAATCTCTCTACCCCAATCGAAAGAGCTAAAGAAGATTATTTAATATGCATGGATAAAATTTATCAATATGCTAGTTATATTGCGATGAATATTTCTTCTCCTAATACATTAGATTTACGTACCTTACAATATGGAGAATTATTTGAGGATCTACTTTATTCGCTCAAAAAAAAGCAAGTATATTTAAATCATCAATATCAAAAATATGTGCCAATAGTTATAAAAATTTCTCCAGATCTTTCAAAAGCAGAATTAGTTAAAATTTCTGATAGTTTACTCCGTTATAATATCGATGGAGTAATTGCTACTAATACTACAATAGATCGATCTTTAATCAATAATTTGAAATATAGTAATGAAGATGGTGGGTTAAGTGGATTGCCACTCCATTCTCGTAGTACAGAAATTATACGAATTTTAGCACAGGAACTACAAGAACGCATTCCTATTATTGGTGTCGGTGGTATTAATTGTCTAATTTCTGCAAAAGAAAAACTTTTAGCTGGAGCAAAATTATTACAAATCTATTCAGGGTTAATATATAAAGGTCCAAAATTATTACAAGATCTTTTAAAGTATCTTTAGATGATATAAACAATAGTATCGAAATCTAATCTAAACAAATTACCTTCATGCTAACTCAAGACTAGTCGCCGGAATAGAACAACATGAAAGAATATTCTTATTTATAACCTTATTTGGCGGTTTGATTTTACCTTTAATCAAACTTAATTTACAATAACCACATATTCCTATACGACAAGAATAGGGAATGCTGAATCCATTTTCTTCCAGTTGTTCCAGTAACATTTGTTGATTATTTCCAATAAATATTTTACCTTGATAAATTATGGTAATATTATTAGATTCAGTTAATAGAGATTCTGATTTATTAATCATCTTAATTGATATAATTTTTGTGAATCATATTACATAAATAATATGAAAGATAATTTTTCTATAACTCAAAATATGATTATATGAAATATATAGGAGCTCATATTAGTACTGCTGGTGGTTTAGCTCAAGCAGTATTACGTGCTTATCAACTTAAAGCGACAGCATTTTCAATTTTTTTAAAAAATCCACTTAAATGGCATTTTTCCATATCATTATCTCAAAAAAATATCAGTAGTTTCCGCAAGTTATGTAAAATATATCACTTTAGTAACGAACAAATTATGCCACATAGTAGTTATCTGATTAATCTAGGGCATCCAATAATAAGACAATTAGAAAAATCTAGAGAGGCATTTATAGATGAAATTAAAATTTGTAATCAACTTGGTTTAAAATTATTGAATTTTCATCCTGGAAATCATCTTAAACAAATTAATGAAGAAACTTGCCTCAAACGCATTGCAGAATCTGTGAATATTGCTCTGGATAAAACCAGAAATGTTACTCTTATTATTGAAAATACTGCAGGTCAAGGAAGCAATTTAGGTTTTCTTTTTGAACATTTAGCTGCTATCATTAGTGATATAGAAGATAAATCCCGTATTGGGGTATGTATTGATACTTGTCATGCATTCGCTGCAGGATATAATTTATCTACCACAATAGAATGTGAAAAAACTTTCACTAAATTTGAAAAAATCATTGGTTTTAATTATCTGCGTGGAATGCATTTGAATGATGCTAAAAGTACATTTAATAGTAGAGTAGACCGACATGAGAATTTAGGCTTAGGTAATATTGGTAAATTAGTTTTTAGCTGGATTATGCGTGATAACAGGTTCAATAAGATACCTATGATTTTAGAAACTACCAATCAGCTACTTTGGAAACAGGAAATTGCTTGGTTAAAAAATCAACAATAAATAATAGACATATTAAAATATTTACTTTTAATCTCTAATATTTATCATAATGACAATATTGGAATAATAATGATAACTATTCATGCACTTAAATATAATAACCATGGTAAGAGTGCTAATCGTAAATTGCGCTTAGAGAAAAAATTTCCTGCAATTGTTTATGGAGGTAAAAAAGATTCTATCTCAATCATATTAGATCAAAATATAATTATGAAATTAAATAATAAAAAAGAATTTTTGTATAAATCCTTAATACTAATTATTGATGGTAATAATTACCAGGTAAAAGTTCAAGAAATACAATTTCATCCATTTAAACCTATTATCCTTCACATAGATTTTATATACACTTAAATTCATTATATCAATGCAAATTTCATAAATAAGAATAACGGCACGTAGCGCAGCTTGGTAGCGCACTGTCATGGGGTGTCAGTGGTCAGAGGTTCAAATCCTCTCGTGCCGACCAATTTATTACATATCTATCTTAATTTAATAAATTAATAATAATTTCAAAGCGTAACTTTGAAATACAAAATTAACCATGTTAAAATTAAAGTTTAATAAAAATTTATGATGTGATTAATATGGGTAAGAACATTGTAATATTAGGCACTCAATGGGGTGACGAAGGTAAAGGTAAAATTGTAGATTTACTAACTAAAGGTGCTAAATATGTAGTTCGATATCAAGGAGGAAATAATGCAGGTCATACTTTGGTAATTAGAGGTAAAAAAACTATTCTACATCTGATTCCTTCAGGAATTTTACATGAGAATATTATTAGCATAATTGCTAATGGAGTAGTATTAGCACCTTCAGCCCTTATTAAGGAAATAGAAGACCTGGAAAGTCGAGGTATTCCAGTACGTAATCGTTTACTGATTTCAAAAGCATGTCCGTTAGTGTTACCTTCCCATATTGCTTTAGATATAGCTCGGGAAAAATCTAATGGAAATTATTCCATAGGTACCACATGTAGAGGAATTGGACCAAGTTATGAAGATAAAGTTGCGCGTCGTGGTTTACGTATTAGTGATTTATTTAATGTTAATAAATTTAGTTTGAAATTAGCCCAAATTATTGAATATCATAATTTTCAATTAATTCACTATTACAAGCAGAAACCAGTTGATTATCAACAAGTATTAGATAGCATTCTTAGCACAGTAGAAACATTAAAAAGTCTTTCCACTGACGTAGCTCTATTACTACATGATGCACATCAGAAAGGTGAAGGAATTATTTTTGAAGGAGCGCAAGGAATGCTTTTAGATATTGATCATGGAACATATCCATATGTCACTTCTTCAAATACTACTGCAGGTGCAGCAGTTACCGGGTCTGGTATAGGTCCATGTTGTATAGATACTGTTTTAGGTATTGTCAAAGCATATACTACTCGTGTAGGCTCTGGTCCATTTCCTACGGAATTAAATGATAATATTGGTGAATATATTTGTCTAAAAGGAAAGGAGTTTGGTACGACAACTGGTCGTAGGAGACGTGTCGGTTGGTTTGATGCAGTTGCTATGCGACGTGCAATACAAATTAATTCGTTATCAGCGTTATGTTTAACCAAATTAGATGTTCTAGATGGGTTAGAACAATTAAAAATTTGTGTAGCATATAGGAAGCAAGATGGAAGTGAATTAATAAATACACCTTTATCTATAGAAGATTGGGAAGGTATTACTCCAATCTATGAGATATTACCTGGATGGAATGAAAATACTTTAGGAATAAAAAATCCTGATTCATTAACACCTTATGCTCGTCAATATATCAAACGTATAGAATTTTTAACTGGAATTCCCATTAACTTGATTTCTACTGGTCCTGATCGTAATGAAATTATGATATTAAATAATCCTTTTAAGAATTGAGAGTAATTAACTATTAATATGAAAGAAATAGTATTTGGGATTCATGCAGTAAAAGCAATTATAAAATCTAATCCTAAAAGATGTCAATCTGTATATATTATTAAAGATCGTAAATTAAATTTAAGATTTAAAGATATCATTTGGTTATTACAACACCATAGTATACTAATAAAACAAGTAAGTCGCAAATGGATGAATAGTAAAACTGATGGATTAGTTCATCAAGGAATTATGGCTATAGTTAATTCGGCATCAATATCTTCCGAAAAAGATCTCAAAAATTTTATTAAAAATAAAATTAGTCCATTAATTTTAATTTTAGATAGCATTACAGATCCATATAACCTTGGATCGTGTTTACGTAGTGCCAATGCTGCAGGAGTAGATGCTGTCATTATACCTAAAGACCGTTCAGCACAAGTAAATAGTCCTATAGTAAAAAAAGTAGCATGTGGTGCTACAGAAAATCTTGCTTTATTTAGTGTTACAAATATTAATCGGACGTTACGTATTATACAGGAACATCAAATTTGGATAATAGGTACAACTGAACACTCTAAGCATAATTTATATCAAAGTAATATGATTGGAGCTACTGCATTAGTTATGGGATCAGAATCTAAAGGGATAAGAAATTTAACATGTAAATACTGTAATGAGTTAATTAGTATTCCTACCAGAGGTAGCATATCATCAATTAATGTTTCCGTAGCAACTGGGATTTGTCTTTTTGAAGCTGTTAGACAACGCTATTTTAAGAAAAAAAATGATAATTTTTAATTTTATTACTATAGATTTAATGACTATCTCATTTTATTTAGTTATAATATCGAAGATATCTTTTAATGGTTCCTGCATTATTTAGAATGCTAATGTATTAGGAATAAATGATTATGCATCATTATGAAATAATTTTTATGGTACATCCGGATCAAAGTGAAAAAATTACTGAAATTATTAATCATTACTCCAATATGATAATTAATAATCAAGGCAAAATACATCGTTTAGAAAATTGGGGGCGACGTCAATTAGCTTACCCAATAAAAAAATTACATAAGGCTCATTATATTCTAATGAATGTAGAAATTACTGAAGTAATAAGAAATGAACTAGTCAATAATTTTCGTTATAATGATGCTATTATTAGAACTTTAATTATCAAAGTAAAATCTGCTATTAGCGAATCATCTCCATTAATCAGTACAGAAGAAAAACGTGATATTGTGGTATCTAGTAGCCATAATAAAGATACTTCAATAAGTATTGAAGCTTAAATTATTTTTTAAATAAATTACTAGTTATAATTAAATATTATATTTAAGGGTAAATATCAATGAATCGTTATTTGCGACGACGCAAGTTCTGTCGTTTTACAGCAGAAAAAATTAAAGAAATTGATTATAAAGATATTGCTACACTTAAAAACTATATCACAGAAAGTGGTAAAATTGTTCCAAGTCGCATTACAGGAACTTCGGCAAAATATCAAAGAAAATTAGCTAAAGCAATAAAAAGAGCACGTTATTTATCTTTATTACATTATTCTGATAGACAATGATACTAATTTAAGGATTAATATAATGGAGATTATATTATTGAAAAAAGTAACAAATTTAGGTAATTTTGGTGATAAAATTAAAGTAAAAGCTGGTTATGCACGGAATTTCTTAATTCCTCAAGGTATGGCAGTACTTGCTACTAAAAAAAATTTAGATTCTTTTGAAATGCGTTGTCAACAAATAGAAAATCAAAAGATTGAAATTTTCAATAATGCTGTTAAAATAGCTGATAAGATTAATTCTATAGGACAACTTAATATTAAAGCTAAAGTTGGCAAGAATGGTAGATTATTCGGTTCTGTTGGCACACGTGACATAGTTAAAGCACTGACATTAAACGACATGAAAATAACAAGAAATGCCATACGTTTACCCAATGGACTACTACGTAGTATAGGAAAACATGAAATAATTTTACATTTACATCATAATGTAAATGTAAAATTAGTAATAAATATTACACCTTATTAGTAGATGATTTAATAGATATATTTTTATCCATCAGTTCAAGATATGCTAATGGAGCATTATCACCTAATCTATAACCACATTTTAAGATTCTAGTATATCCTCCAGGACGTGTAATAAAACGAGGTCCAAGTTCATTAAAAAGCTTGTTTAGCACCTGATTATTGCGAATGCGTGAAAATACTAATCTGCGATTAGCAGTGGTATCTATTTTAGATATAGTTATTAATGGTTCAATAATCCTTCGTAATTCTTTAGCTTTTGTTAAAGTTGTTTTAATCCTTTCATAGTAAACTAAACTAGCTGTTAAATTACGAAATAGAGCATTACGATGACTACTATTACAATTTAATCTACGTCCAATTTTGCGATGACGCATAATGATCACCTTTTATTATTCATCATTAATCTTAGATGGAGGCCAGTTTTCTAAACGCATACCTAAGGAAAGTCCTCTCGAAGCTAATACATCTTTAATTTCAGTGAGAGATTTTTTTCCTAAATTTGGTGTTTTAAGTAATTCAACTTCTGTACGTTGTACTAAATCACCAATATAATGTACCAATTCTGCTTTTAAGCAATTAGCAGATCTTACAGTTAATTCTAAATCATCAACTGGTCGCAAAAGAATAGGATTGAGTTCTGGTTTTTCTTCTTTGACTTCAGGCTTACATACATCACGCAAATCAACAAATGCTTCGAGTTGATCTGCTAAAATAGTAGCAGCACGTCTAATGGCCTCTTCAGGATCAATAGTTCCATTAGTTTCCATTTCAATAATCAATTTATCTAAATCAGTGCGTTGTTCTACTCTTGCAGCTTCCACATTATAAACTATACGTTCTATAGGACTATAACAAGCATCTAATAATAACCTCCCAATAGTACGACCATTATTACCAGTATTATATGTTCTTGCTGAAGCTGGAATATAACCACGACCAAATTCAACTTTCATGCGCATATTAATAGTTGCATTTTCATTTGTTAAATTGCAAATAACATGTTGAGGATTTACAATTTCAATATTATTATCATGAATAATATCAGCCGCTATTACTTGACCCATTCCAGATTTATTTATAGAAATTATCGCATTTTCTTTATTTTGAATTTTAATTGCTAATCCTTTGAGATTCAGTAAAATTTCTAATATGTCTTCCCGGACTCCTTCTTTACTACTATATTCATGCAATACACCATCAATTTCGACCTCTGTTACCGCATATCCTGGCAAAGAAGATAGCAAAATTCGTCGCAAGGCATTTCCAAGTGTATGTCCAAATCCTCTTTCCAATGGTTCAAGAGTTACCCTTGCATGTGTAGGACTATTTTGCTCAATATTTACCAAATGAGGTTTTAAAAGATCTGTTACATAACCCGGCATTATGTCCTCTCTTATATTTAAGATTAAATTTAGTTACTTAGAGTACAGCTCTACAATCAAATGTTCATTAATATCTTTAGGTAAAATTGTACGATCAGGTAAATACTTTAATATTCCTTCCATTTTAGAGATATTAACCTCTAACCAAGCAGGTTTTTCACGTTGCTCGGATAGTTCTAGTGCACCCTTAATCCTCGATTGTTGTTTAGATTTATCACGTATTTTAATAATATCATCAGGATAAATTTGATAAGAAGCAATATTGACAACTACATTATTTACGAGCACGGATTTATGGCTCACTAATTGTCTAGCTTCGGCACGAGTTACAGCAAAACCCATGCGGTAAACAATATTATCTAAACGTCTTTCAAGCATAAGTAATAAATTTTCTCCAGTATTACCTTTTTGGCGCGCGGCTTTTTTATAATAATTAATAAATTGACGTTCTAATACACCATATATGCGTCTTATTTTTTGTTTTTCACGGAACTGTATGAAAAAATCAGAAATTCGTGATTTCCGTGTTCCATGTTGTCCTGGAATACGATCAATTTTGCATTTAGAATCAATATTACGAACACCATTTTTTAAAAATAAATCCGCACCCTCACGGCGACTAAGTTTTAGTTTAGGGCCTAAATATCTTGCCATTTTTATCTCCAGCAAATTGATGATGTGATTCTTTACTCTAGCTCTAGAATAAGGAATTTTATTTTATACACGTCTTCTTTTAGGTGGACGACAACCATTATGAGGGATAGGAGTTACATCAATAATATTAATAATGCGAAATCCCGCAGCATTTAAGGCACGAATGCTAGATTCACGTCCGGGACCAGGACCATTAATCATAACTTCTAGATTTTTAATACCATAATCTTTCACTGCTTCTGCGCAATGCTCCGCTGCTATCTGTGCTGCAAATGGAGTAGATTTTCTTGATCCTCTAAATCCTGATCCACCAGAAGTAGCCCAAGCTAATGTATTACCTTGTCTATCAGTAATAGTAACAATAGTGTTATTAAATGAGGCATGAATATGAGCTATTGCATCATAAATTTGTTTCTTTACTCGCTTACGTACTTTAATTGATGTTTTTACCATATTATTTTACACCATGAAAGAAAACTATTTTTTTAAAGCTTTTCTTGGTCCCTTACGGGTACGAGCATTAGTTCTAGTGCGTTGCCCACGTACTGGAAGTCCTCGACGATGACGTAATCCACGGTAACAACCAAGATCAATTAACCTTTTAATACTTAAACTAATTTTACGCCGTAAATCACCTTCAATCGTGTATTGAGTAATTTTCTCACGCAGTTTTTCAATCTTTTCTTCAGATAAATTATTGATTCTACTATGTTCCGCAATACCTAATGATGCACAAATAGTTCTTGAAATATTTTTTCCTATACCATAAATTGACATTAAAGCAACTACGGCAGGTTTATTATCTGGAATATTTACTCCTGCTATACGCGTCACCATATACTCCTAAAATTATCAATGTTAAATTTATAAATTTTCATCCCTGACGTTGTTTATGTTTAGGATGAATACAAATAACACGCAATACACCAGTGCGTTTAATAATTTTACAATGTCTACACATTTTTTTAATCGATGTTCGAACTTTCATTTTTACATTCCTTAATTTAAGTATTAAAACCTTTTAATTTAGCTTTTCTTAAAACCGATTCATATTGTTTAGACATTATAATAGTTTGAATTTGAATTATAAAATCTATGACTACAACCACTACAATAAGTAATGAGGTACCACCAAAATTAAATGGAACTTTAATTGAATATCGCATAAATTCTGGTATTAAACATATAAATGCAATATATAATGCACCAATTAAGGTTAATCGTACCATAATCTTATCAAGATATTTAGCAGTTTGTTCACCAGGACGAATTCCTGGTATAAAAGCTCCAGATTTTTTTAAATTATCAGCAGTTTCACTTGGATCAAATACTAAGGCAGTATAAAAAAAACAGAAGAAAATTATCGCACTTGTGTAAACTATTATATAAAACATTTTTCCAGGTTGTAAATATATCACAATATTTGTTAACCATTTTAAACTAGTTCCATTAGCAAACCATGATAAGATAGTGGCGGGAAATAATATAACACTAGACGCAAAAATCGCGGGAATTACTCCAGCCATATTGACTTTTAATGGTAAATGTGTATTGGTTTGTGATGTACTTAACATAAATCTGCGACCCGAAGGACGGCAAGCATAATGTACTATTATACGTCTTTGTGCACGTTCCATAAATACTACAAAAAAAATCACCATAAATATGATAATAGTAACTAATAATAATAATATTAAATTTAATTCACCTTGACGTGCTTGTTCAATAGTATTAGCTACTGCTGTAGGCAATCCTGCAACAATCCCTGCATAAATTATAACAGAAATACCATTACCAATTCCTCGTTCAGTAATTTGTTCTCCTAACCACATCAGTAGAATGGTTCCAGTAACTAAGCTGAGAATTGCGGTAAAATAAAAAGAAATTCCTGATTCTAATACTAATCCATGCATTCCAGGCATATTAGGTAATGCAACAGCAATAGCTATTGATTGAAATATTGCTAATATTAAAGTAGTATATTTAATGTATTTATTAATTTTACGTCGACCAATTTCACCTTCTTTTTTTATCTCAGATAACTTTTTATTCATTACAGTTAATAACTGAATAATAATAGATGCAGATATATATGGCATAATTCCAAGAGCAAAGATAGAAGCATGACTTAAAGCACCACCTGAAAACATATTAAACATTTCAATAATAGTACCACGTTGTTTTTCAAGTAATGTATTAAGTATTGAGACATTTATCCCAGGTATAGGAATAAAAGAACCAATCCTAAAAATTAATAATGCACTAAATACAAATAATAATCTCTGTTTAAGTTCAGTAAAGCGGTTTTGAGTGCTAAAAAAATCCAATCCAGATCGTAAATTTCTGATCTTGGTCATTTACTATTCCTCAATAATCTGACCACCAGCACCTTTAATGATAGCACTAGCGCCTTTAGTTACTTTTAATCCACTAACAGTAATAGGAATAGAAATACTTCCAGATAAAATTATTTTGGCAATTTTAATCTTTAGATTAATTAATCTAGCTACTTTCAATGTATTTAAATTAATAATTCTATTATCTAATTTTTGTAATTCTGAAAGACGAATTTCAGCATATTTATTTATTTTTTGGGAATTAAATCCAAATTTAGGTAATCGTCGATATAAAGGAGTTTGCCCTCCTTCAAAACCACGTCTTATTCTTCCTCCAGATCTTGACTTTTGTCCTTTATGACCATGACCACCAGTTTTACCTAATCCACATCCAATACCTCGTCCTCTACGTTTAGCTGTAAATTTAGAACCTGCTGCTGGAAATAAAGTATTTAGATACATCTATTACTCCTCAATATAAAGCATATAAGAGATTAACTTAATCATACCACGCACTGCAGGAGTATTTTCTCTTGTTACCATATGTCCAATATGACGTAATCCTAAACCAAGTAAAGTAGCTTTATGTTTTGGTAATCTACCAATAGCACTGCGTTTTTGAGTAATGTTAATAGTTTTTTTAGATTGATTATCCGAAAATTTCTTCAAGAGTTTTTCCTCTTTTAGCAGCAATCATTTCTGGAGACTTCATTTTCACAAGTCCTTGAAGAGTAGCCCGAACTACATTAATTGGATTAGTAGACCCATAAGATTTAGCTAAAACATCATGTATTCCAGCAACTTCTAATACTGCCCGCATGGCACCACCTGCAATTATACCAGTCCCCTTAGAAGCAGGTTGCATAAATACACGAGTTCCTGTATAAATGCCCAAAATCGGATATTGTAAAGTTCCCTCTTTTAAAGCAAGATTAACCATATTACGTCTTGCTTTTTCCATTGCTTTTTGTATAGCTATTGGAACCTCGCGGGACTTACCGTATCCGAATCCTACTCGTCCGTTCTGATCACCAACTACAGTTAAAGCAGCAAAACTAAAAACTCGACCACCTTTCACGGTTTTTGAAACTCTATTTAGATTTATCATTTTTTCTTGCAATTCGTGAATTGGTTTTTCCAAATTTGCCATGAATAATATTCATCCCTAATTCAATTAAGATAAATTCAATAATAAATTTTTTTAAAAATCTAGTCCTACTTCTCTTGCTTTATCAGCTAATGATTTAATGCGACCATGATATAAAAAACCAGATCGATCTAAAGAAACAATCTTAATTCCTCTCTCAATAGCTCTTTGAGCTACTATTCTACCTACTATTGAAGCCGCGATTTTATTACCGGTATATTTACATTCTTTTTGAATATCTTTTTCTAAAGTAGATGCTGTCACTAAAATCTTAGAATTTTGTGAAGCTATAATTTGGGCATATATATGACGTGGAGTACGATATATAACTAAACGAATAACATTGAGCTTCTTTAATTTACATCTGGCGCGTTTTGCTCTACGCATTCTAGATAATTTTTTATTCATATTTTACTTCTTTTTAGCTTCTTTAGTATGCAGGATTTTATCTACATAGCGAATGCCTTTTCCTTTATAAGGTTCTGGTCGACGATACGCATAAATATCTGCTGCTACTTGACCAATAAGTTGTTTATCTGCACCTTTCAATATAATTTCATTTGGAGAAGGACATTCCGCTGTAATTCCCAAGGGGATTTTATGCTTTATTAAATGAGAAAAACCTAATGCTAATATTAAACAACGGTCTTTCATTGAAGCACGATAACCTATTCCTACAAGTTGTAATTTTTTTACAAATCCTGTAGTCACACCAATAATCATATTATTAATAATAGCACGCGTAGTGCCTGCTTGAGCCCAACCATCTATAAAACCTTTCTGTGGAAAGAATTTAATAACATTATCAAATTTTTCTACTTTAACTGCATCATTAATTATACTAGTTAATTTTACATTATTTCCTATAACTGTAATAATATTATTATCAATATTTACTATCACATTAATGGGAATGATAATAGGTAATTTTGCAACACGAGACATTCTTTACTCCAATTTAAGCTACCCAGCATATAATTTCACCACCTATACCAAATTTACGTGCCAATCGATCTACCATAATACCTTTAGAAGTAGAAATAATTGCAATTCCTAATCCTGCCATTATTTTTGGTAAATTGTATTTATTTTTGTAGATTCTTAATCCCGGCCTGCTAACCTGATGAATATTTTCTATAACGGATTTACCTAAATAGTATTTTAGTTTTATTATTAATTTAAATTTACTTTCACCTTCAATACTATATTGTTCAATATAACCTTCTTCTTTTAAAACTTTCGCAATAGCTTCTTTTATTTTAGATGAAGGCATAGTTACCACAAGTTTTTTAGCTGCCTGAGCATTTCTAATCCGGGTAATCATATCAGCGATTGGATCTTGCATACTCATAAAATCTCCTTTTTTTTGATCACCAGCTAGCTTTTTTAAGACCAGGAATTTCTCCACGCATGGCAGTTTCCCTAACTTTCATACGACTTAATCCAAATTTTCGCAAAAAAGCATGAGGACGACCAGTTTGACTACATCTATTACGCTGACGAGATGGGCTGGAATCACGAGGAAAAGTTTGTAGTTGTAATACTGCTTTCCAACGATCTTTCTTTGATAAATGTATATTTGAAATAACAGATTTTAAACTAGTACGTTTTTTAAAAAATTTATTAGCTAATTTTACTCTTTTTATTTCACGTATTATCATTGATCTTTTAGCCATGTAAAATATTTTACCTTATTTCCGAAATGGAAAATTAAAAGCTGCTAATAAAGAATAACCTTCCTTATCAGAACAAGCAGTAGTAGTAATCGTGATATCTAAACCACGAAGGGAATCTATTCTATCATAAATAATTTCCGGAAAAATAATTTGCTCACGAATACCAATACTATAGTTACCATCTCCATCAAAAGACTTAATAGATAATCCTCTAAAATCGCGAATTCGTGGCAGAGCAATCGAAATTAAACGTTCAAAAAAATCCCACATTCTTTCATTACGAAGAGTCACTTTACATCCAATAGGATATCCTTTTCTAATTTTAAAAGCGGCAATAGATTTACGTGCTTTAGTAATTAAAGGTTTTTGCCCTGAAATTGCGGTTAAATTAGCAATCGCATTTTCTAAGATTTTTTTATCAGATTGTATTGCTCCTACTCCCATATTTAATGTAATTTTTTTTAAGTTAGGAACTTGCATGATTGAATGATAATTTAATTCTATCATTAATTTTTTAACAACATGATTTTTATAATAATCATGTAGTTTTGTCATTTTTTACTCCAATATTTGATTATTAGATTTTAAAATTCGTAATTTTTTACCATCTTTAAATATAAATCCAATGCGATCAGCTTTATCTCTACTTACATTATAAATTGCGACATTAGAAATATGAACCGCTGCTTCTGTAGAAATTATACCTCCAGATCTATTTATAGCAGGAACAGCTTTTTGATGTTTTTTAATTAAATTAACTCCTTCTACTATAATTTTACAATTTTTATCATTATAAAAGATTTTTTTTACTTTACCTCGTTTACCTTTATCTTTTCCAGTAATAATAATAACTTGATCATTATAACGTATTTTAGCTGCCATAACTTTACCTTTATAAAACTTCTGGTGCTAATGAAATAATTTTCATAAACTTTTCTATTCTTAGTTCACGAGTTAAAGGCCCAAATATCCTTGTCCCAATTGGTTGTTCATTATTATTTAACAATACACAAGCATTTTTATCAAAACGGATCAAAGATCCATCTTGACGACGAACTCCTTTGCGTGTGCGAACTACAAGAGCTTTAATAACTTCACCTTTTTTAACTTTTCCACGAGGAATCGCATCTTTAACTGTAATTTTAATTAAATCACCTATATTCGCATAGCGACGACGTGATCCACCAAGTACTTTAATACACATTACACTGCGTGCTCCAGAATTATCTGCAACTTCCAGTACTGTTTGTTCCTGGATCATTATTTATCCTCATTTATTGTGCTAGGAAAGCATGGATTTTTCTAAAATACGAATTAAAATCCAAGATTTTGTTTTAGACAAAGGACGACATTCTTTAATTTCTACAAGATCTCCTATTCTACAAATATTATTTTCATCATGTATATGTAATTTAGTAGTACGTTTAATAAATTTACCATATAGAGGATGTTTGATAATGCGTTCAATAGCAACTGTAGCAGACTTATGCATAAGATTACTAATAATTCTTCCTTTCATGCTCCGAATTTTATTCGGCATTAATTTTCTCCTTGAATTTTAGCAAGGTCTTTACTCTCGCAATATTGCGACGAACATTTCTTATCAAATGAGTTTGTCGTAATTGACGGTTTCTTAATTGTATACGTAAATTAAATTTTTCACGCTGTAAATTAAGCAATTCAATATTTAATTCTTGATAATTTTTTTTACTTAATTCTATATATTTCATGATATCAGTAACTTATTAATAAAGATAGTTTTCAGTGGAAGTTTAGCAGATGCTAATTTAAATGCTTCACGAGCTAGATCTTCATTGACACCGTCCATTTCATATATAATTTTACCAGGTTGAATCACTGCAACCCAATATTCCACATTTCCTTTTCCTTTACCCATGCGTACTTCTAATGGTTTTTTAGTCATTGGTTTATCTGGAAAAACTCTAATCCAAATTTTACCCTGCCTTTTAATTGCACGATTTAGAGCTCTACGAGCCGCTTCAATTTGACGTGAAGTTAATTGACCACGAGTAATAGCTTTTAATCCAAAACTACCAAATTCAATCTGGTTATTAGAAAATCCCCGATTTCTTCCTTTTTGCATTTTTCGAAATTTTGTACGCTTTGGCTGTAACATCAATAATGTCCTATTTATTTGCGGCTTCTACGTAATATTTTTTTCTTTTTTGTATAAGGTTGTTTTTCTGATTTCATGCCATCCATCACACTCAATATTTCTCCATTAAAAATCCACACTTTTACCCCAATTACACCATATGTAGTGTATGCTTCAGATACACTATAATCGATATCTGCTCTAAAAGTATGTAGAGGAACTCTACCTTCACGATACCATTCAGTACGAGCTATCTCCGCTCCTCCTAGTCTTCCACTAACTTGTACTTTTATCCCTTTAGCACCTAGTCGCATGGCACTTTGTACGGCACGTTTCATAGCACGTCTAAAAACAACACGACGTTCTAACTGTGTTTTAACACTATCAGCAACTAATTTAGAATCTAATTCAGGTTTACGTACTTCAGTAATATTAATTTGAGCTGGCACTCCAGTAATCTTAGCAATACATTGACGCAATTTTTCTATATCTTCACCTTTTTTACCAATCACAATCCCTGGTCTAGCAGTGTGAATATTCACACGAATACTTTTCGATGGACGTTCAATAAGAATTTTAGAAATAGACGCTTTAAGTAGTTTTTTAGTTAAAAATTGACGAACTTTATAATCGCTTTCTAAATTTTTAGCAAAATCTTTTGTACCAGCAAACCAAATAGATCTCCAATTTCTTATTATACCTAGTCGCATACCATTAGGATTTACTTTATGACCCATTATTAGTCTCCAAAGTAATCTCAAATGCTATCAATAACCACAGTAATGTGGCTAGTACGTCTTACAATACGATCTGCACGTCCTTTAGCCCGTGGCATTAATCTTTTATGATTAGATCCTTTATCAACCATAATTCTTACGATTTTTAAATCGTCAATATCAATGCCATTATTATGTTCTGCATTGGCAATAGCAGATTCTAAAACTTTTTTTACCAATCTAGCAGTTTTTTTTTGAATATAACTCAAAAGATGTAACGCTTGTGATACAGTTTTACCACGTATAAGATTAACAACTAGGCGCACCTTTTGCGCTGAAGAATCGGCATGACAATATTTAGCATAAGTTTCCATCTATTTTATCCTTTATTTTTTTTCGTCCTTATTTACTAGAGTTTTTTTTATTTTTTTATCCGCTATATGATTACGATAAGTGCGTGTTGGTACAAATTCACCTAATTTATGGCCAACCATTTCATCAGTAATGAAAATCGGAATATGTTTACGTCCATTATGAATAGCAATTGTTAAACCAATCATACTAGGAAATATAGTTGAACGACGTGACCAAGTTTTTAATGGTCTTTTATCCCGGTTTTCTAATGCTTTTTCTACTTTTTTTAATAAATGTAAATCTATAAAAGGACCTTTTTTAAGAGATCTTGGCATAAATATCATTTCCTATAAAATTATTTAGTGCGTCTACGCACAATAAATTTATCAGTAAGCTTATTATGGCGAGTTTTTTTTCCTTTAGTTTGCATTCCCCAAGGACTTACTGGATGCTTACCAAAATTTCTACCCTCACCACCTCCATGAGGATGATCAATAGGATTCATGGCAGTTCCACGAACTGTAGGACGAATTCCCTGCCACCGTTTAGCTCCTGCTTTACCCAAATTACGCAACATATACTCTGTATTTCCAACTTCACCAATGGTGGCTCGACAAACAGATTTTATATAACGTACTTCTCCTGAACGCAATCTCAAAGTTACATAAGAACTATCTCTCGCTATAATTTGTACATATGCACCAGCAGAACGAGCAATCTGACCACCTTTTCCAGGTTTGAATTCTACATTATGCACTAAAGTTCCTATTGGAATATTACACATAGGTAAGCTATTACCTGTTTTTATAGAAATATCTTTTCCAGAATCAATTTTATCTCCTATCTTCAATCCTTTTGGTGCTAAAATATAACGACGTTCCCCATCCTTATACAAAACTAGTGCAATATTAGCTGATCTGTTTGGATCATATTCTAATCTCTCAACAATACCACTTACACCATCCTTATTTCTTTTAAAATCAATACAACGATATTTTTTTTTATGACCTCCACCAATATGGCGCATTGTAATACGTCCATTATTATTACGACCACCACTTTTTACTTTAGTCTCTAATAAAGGGCTAAAAGGTTTTCCCTTATGTAAATGGGAATTAACTACCTTTATTACATGACGACGTCCTGGAGAAGTCGGATTACACTTTATTATTTTCATTATTTATATTAAATTATGGTAATTTTTCTGTAGAAGTTGAAATATTAATTTTATGATCCTTATGTAATGTCACATAAGCTTTTTTCCAATTAGGTTTTTTTACCAGGTATTTACCATACCGTTTATTTTTTCCCTTAACTATTAAAGTATTAACTTTTATTACGGTAACATTAAATATTTTATTTATAGCAAATTTAATTTCTAACTTTGTAGAATTACTAGCTACTTTAAATACCACTGTATTATTTTTTTCATAATTTGAGACTTTTTCAGAAAGGTGATTTGCATGCAAGATTTCCATTACTCGTTCATTCGAAATCATGTTAGCACCTCTTCAAGTTTTTGAAAAGCTTCAGTAGTCATAATAACTTTATCAAAAGCTATTAAACTGATAGGATCAATATCAGTTATATCACGCACATCAATACCATATAAATTACGAGCCGCTAAAGTTAAGTTAGCATCGAAACTGCTCGTGTAAATCATTACATCATCTAATTTTAAATTTTGCAATTTTTCTACTAATAATTTAGTTTTAGGTTCTGATATAAAAAATTTTTTAAATAGGTAAAGGCGTTTTTGTCTTATTAATTCAGAAATAATACTTTTTAAAGCACCTTGATACATTTTTTTATTAATTTTTGGATTAATTTTTTTAGGTTTGGCCGCAAAGGTTACTCCTCCAGAACGCCAAATAGGACTTGCAACTGAGCCAGCACGTGCACGTCCCGTGCCTTTCTGACGCCATGGTTTTCTTTTAGACCCTTGTACCTCACCACGACTTTTTTGAGCTTTCGTGCCTTGACGGATTTTAGCATAATAACTAACTATAACTTGATGTACTAAAGAAGCATTAAATTTATTTCCAAATTTACTATCCGAAACAGTAAGTAGGGTTGGTGAATCTTTAACAATTAATTCCATCCCTATCTATCTCCTATATTATAATTTAATAGCTGGTTTAACAATAATATCACTACCAGTAGCTCCTGGAACTGAACCTTTTAATAATAAAAAGTTATTTTCTATATCAATTCGAATAATATTTAAGTTTTGAATCGTAACTTTTGAATAACCTAATCTTCCAGCCATCTTTTTACCTTTAAATACTCTACCAGGTGTTTGATTTTGACCAATAGAACCTGGAACTCGATGAGATAAAGAATTACCATGAGTAGCATCTTGCATTTTAAAATTCCATCGCTTTACAGTACCAGCAAATCCCTTTCCTTTTGATATTCCAGTGACATCTACTTTATCAATATTAGTAAATATTTCAACAGTCAAAATTTGACCAATATTAAAAATTGGCTCAACAGCTGATAATTTAAATTCCCATAGTCCTCTACCAACTATTATTCCCGCTTTAGAAAAGTGACCCATTTCTGGTTTAGAAATTTTATTTAATTTTTTTTTTCCAGTAGTCACTTGAATAGCACGATATCCTTCTTTTTCTAGATTTTTAATTTGTGTAACATAATTCATTTCAAATTTAATTAAAGTTACAGGTAAAGATATACCATCTTTACTATAAATTCTAGTCATTCCTATTTTTTTGCCAACTAAACCAACCATTTTATCTCCTTTCTATCTTAAACTGATTTGTACATCTACACCTGCAGCAAGATCCAGACGCATAAGAGCATCTACGGTTTTTTCAGTAGGTTGGACAATATCTACCAGACGCTTATGTGTACGTATTTCGTATTGATCACGAGCATCTTTATTAACATGTGGAGAAATTAAAACTGTAAATCTTTCCTTGTCAGTAGGTAAAGGAATTGGACCACGTACTTGTGCTCCAGTACGCTTTGCAGTTTCAACAATTTCAGAGGTTGATTGATCAATTAAGCGGTGATCGAAAGCCTTAAGACGAATACGGATTCTTTGGTTCTGCATGATACCGAAGCTCCATTTATTTTTAATTAAATATTATTCCCAATCTTATTATATAATTTGGTTAATGTCATTGATTAGTCCATTTATAAAATATAAAACTTATACAGGATAACTGATAAGATTTAAGATTTCAAGTATAAAATATTATCTACAAGGTAATAACTTTAGTAACTATACCCGCTCCTACAGTATGTCCCCCTTCTCTAATAGCAAAACGGAGCCCTTCATCCATAGCAACTGGATAAATCAGTGTCACCGATATTTTAATATTCTCTCCAGGCATAACCATTTCGACATCTTTGGGTAAGGTGACACTGCCTGTCACATCAGTAGTCCGAAAATAAAACTGTGGTCGATAACCATTAAAGAATGGAGTATGTCTACCTCCTTCTTCTTTAGTAAGAACATATACTTCAGATTCAAACTTCATATGTGGTAGAATTGAATTAGGTTTAGCTAATACT
>CP145875.1:483374-585967 GCA_041942865.1 Candidatus Dasytiphilus stammeri
TGGAGTATCATACTCTACATGAGATGTATTAATAGTAATACCACGGGCTTTCTCTTCTGGAGCATTATCAATTTGATCAAAAGCACAAGCCTTACCACCATATTTCTTGGCTAATATAGTTGTAATCGCAGCTGTTAACGTAGTTTTACCATGATCAACATGACCTATAGTACCTACATTTACATGTGGTTTTTTACGTTCAAATTTTTCTTTAGACACTATAAAATTCCTTTATTAAAATAAATCATCAAAAATAGTTGGATTAAAAATTCATTATTTGCGTGATTCAATAATCTTATGGGCAATATTAGTAGGTACTTCATGATACTTAAGAAATTCCATAGAATAAGAAGCACGTCCTTGAGTTTGAGAACGTAAATCGGTAGCATAACCAAACATTTCAGATAAAGGTACTTGAGCACTAACTATTTGAATTGGAAAAGCATCTTCCATGCTTTCAATAATTCCACGTCGACGATTTATGTCACCAATTACATCGCCCATATAATCTTTAGGCATTTCTATTTCAACTTTCATTATTGGTTCAAGTAATACTGGATTTGCTTTTCTAAATCCTTCTTTAAATGCTAATGAAGCAGCGATTTTAAAAGCAATTTCTGAAGAATCAACTTCATGATAGGAGCCATCAAATAGAGTTACTTTGACATTAATGACTGGATACCCTGCTATAACACCATTATTAATTTGTTCTTGAATTCCCTTATCTACTGCCGGAATATATTCTTTAGGTACGACACCACCAACAATAGCATTAATAAACTCATAATGTTTTTTTTCTGCTTCTAAAGGTTCAATTTTTAACCATACATGACCAAATTGACCACGTCCACCTGATTGTCTAATATATTTACCTTCTTGCTCAATAGAGCCTCTAATAGTTTCACGATAGGCAACTTGAGGTTTTCCTATGTTAGATTGAATATTAAATTCACGCCGCATTCTATCTATTAAAATTTCTAAATGTAATTCGCCCATTCCTGCAATAATAGTCTGTCCAGATTCTTCATCACACCATACATGGAAAGAAGGATCTTCCTTAGCTAATTTATTCAAAGCTAAACTCATTTTTTCTTGATCTGCTTTAGTTTTAGGTTCAACTGCTACTGAAATTACTGGCTCTGGAAAGTCCATTTTTTCTAAAAGTATTGGATTATTGGGATCACAAATTGTATCCCCTGTAGTTACATTTTTTAAACCAATTGCAGCTGCTATATCGCCTGCACGTACTTCTTTAATTTCTTCTCTTTTATTAGCATGCATTTGTACTATACGCCCAAACCGCTCTTTTTGCAATTTTACGGAATTAAGTACTACATCTCCTGAATTAACCACTCCAGAATATACCCTAAAGAAAGTTAAATTACCTACAAATGGATCAGATGCAATTTTAAATGCTAAAGCAGAAAAAGATTCTTTATCGTCTGAATGACGAATAATAACGGTATTATTACTTATTGGAGCACCTTTAATTGCCGGAATATCTACAGGTGCTGGAAGATATTCTATAATTGCATCTAGTAGAGCTTGTACTCCTTTATTTTTAAAAGCTGAGCCACAAGTTATTAAAGTAATTTCATTATTTATAACTCTTTGACGTAATCCCTTTTTAATTTCTAATTCCGTAATTTCTTTTCCCTCTAAATATTTATCCATTAATTCTTCTGAAGCTTCTACTGCTGATTCTACTAATTTTTTATGCCACTCTAAAGCTAATGGTTGCATTTTTAATGGAATCTCTTCATAAGTAAAACTTACTCCTTGATCGCTATTATTCCAATTTATAGCTTTCATTTTAATAAGATCTATAACCCCAGTAAATTTTTCTTCTGCACCAATAGCTAATTGAATAGGCACAGGATGTGTAGCTAATTTATTTTTAATCTGATTAACTACTTTAAAAAAATTAGCTCCAATGCGATCCATTTTATTAATAAATGCAATTCTTGGAACCTTATATTTATTAGCCTGTCTCCATACAGTTTCTGATTGAGGCTGAACACCTCCAACAGCACAATATATCATAACAACACCATCTAATACACGAAGTGATCGTTCCACTTCAATAGTGAAGTCTACATGCCCTGGAGTATCAATGATATTGATCCTATGAGATGGAAATTGTTTAGCCATTCCACACCAAAATGCTGTAGTTGCTGCCGAAGTAATTGTAATACCACGTTCTTGTTCCTGTTCCATCCAATCCATTGTAGCAGCGCCATCATGAACTTCACCAATTTTATGATTCACTCCTGTATAGAATAAAATTCTTTCTGTAGTTGTAGTTTTGCCTGCATCAATATGTGCACTAATACCGATATTACGATAATATGTAATAGGTGTTGTTCGCGCCATTTTCTTCCTCTAATATTTTGGTAATAAATTAGGCTAATTAATCTTACCAACGGTAATGTGCAAAAGCTTTATTTGCATCAGCCATACGATGAACTTCTTCACGTTTTTTTACAGCACTTCCTTTATTTTCTAGAGCATCTATTAACTCTTTAGCTAAGCGTAATGCCATAGATTTATCATTTCTTTGACGAGCAGCTTCTATTATCCAACGCATTGCTAATGCATCACCCCGAATAGGTCTAACCTCTACAGGAACTTGATAAGTAGATCCACCTACTCTACGTGATTTAACTTCAACAACTGGACGCACATGATTCAATGCAGTTTCAAATGATTCTAAAGGATTTTTTCCAGAATGTCGAATCAAGATATCTAAAGCAGTATAAACGATTTTTTCAGCAATAGATTTCTTACCATTTTTCATTAAAACATTCATAAATTTAGCTAACAAATGAGATCCTAATTTAGGTTCAGGCATTATAGCACGTTGACCAATAATACGATGACGTGGCATGATGAAACTCCAATGATAAATATCAAATTTAATTTTTGTGTTTTTTTACACCATATTTCGAACGTCCTCTGTGACGATCTTTAACACCAGAACAATCTAGTGCACCTCGTATAGTATGGTAACGTACTCCAGGTAAATCTTTAACACGACCACCACGAATTAAAACTACAGAATGTTCTTGAAGATTATGTCCTTCTCCACCAATATATGAAGTAACTTCAAAACCATTAGTTAACCGAACTCTGCAAACTTTGCGCAAAGCAGAGTTCGGTTTTTTAGGAGTGGTTGTATATACACGAGTACATACGCCTCTTTTTTGAGGACAAGATTGTAGTGCTGGAACATTAGTCTTAGTAACCTTGGCTCTCCTTCTCTTTCTAACTAGTTGATTAACTGTTGCCATTCAACTTCCCCTTATGGTAAAAAACATAATTTTAATTACTAGATATAATTGTGTCAATTACATGTACAGTATGACTAATTACCAAGATATTAGATTAACATGACGCTCAATTAACTTTACGAATTCATTATAAGAAACTAGTAAAATTGAAGAAGATATTTCTGATAATAAACCTCTAGCTATCACATCATTTTTTAATACAAAAATTTTAACAGAAGATTTCAATAAATTATTTAATTTACTACTACCTTCTAATGCGGCAATTACTCCATCCTGTAATAATAATATTTCATCATCTGGAGATAACATTCGCAACAATGTAGAAAAATCACAATAATAAGGAGAATGAAATAATATGTGTAACACTTTTATAATCAGAAATTGATAATTATCTTAAATTCATTAAGAATAATACGTAATTTAGTTTCGGAAACTATCTTAACTGGAATAATTAGTGGATTTTCAATTTTTAATCCTCTTTCATCTAAAGATGCAGAACATACATAAGAAGAAATTTTATATAAATCTAAAACCTTAAAAGTAGAAATATAATTGCGGGATAATATATGATCTGTATGTTGATTAACATTTAATTGTAATACTCCATCTCCAATAAAAAATAATCCAATTTTTTTAGGAAAAGATAAAGTTGCTAAAATTAAATCTAAGCCTTCTCGTCCACTACTACTACCATGTGGTGAATGTGAAAAAATTACTGCAACACTACTATTCATTAAAATTGAACTAACCGATCACAGTGTGTGATAGTTTTAGCTAATGTACTTAATCCAGTGATAATAAAACCAGATTGTAAATTACTAACAATATTTTTATTAGAATCAATGGTTTGAGTAAATGATTGGATATTAATTAACCCTCTCCGCATTGCAGCTGAGGAGCATACATATAACTTAACTCCTTGTTCAATATGAAGTTTTTCCCAGGCTCTTACTAAATCAAATTCATCACTTGCTGGGCTAGTTAATCGATTAGCATTTGATATTCCTTCACCATAAAAAAATACACATAATAATTTATGATTATTTGCAATAATCGCTTGAGCAAATAAAAAAGCACTAGTAGCATGTTGAGTACCATAAACTGGTCCAGTAACTAATAAAATAACACGCATAAATTAACCTAATTTTGATTGTAAATATCATTAATTAATGAATTATATACAGAAAATGTAGTGAACTGAATTTTTAATAAAACAACACGATGTTTTATTAAAAAAATTACTCATAAATATCATTGATCCTTACTTATAAGTGTAATCTTAAATAATAAGATATTTAAGTAATATATACAATCCAGAATAACATTCTTATATTAATTGAATTTATATACAAATTTACCTAAATATTAACGTTTACCATAAATAATAATTTTTTTACCATGAGCTTTAATTAAATTTTTAATTTCTAGGATTTTTAATATTCTGCCAACCGTTTCCCGAGAGCATCCAACGATTTGTCCAATTTCTTGCCTAGTAATTCTAATTTGTATTCCATCAGGATGACTCATAGCATCAGGTTGTTTTGCTAATAATAACAAAGTTTGTACAATTCGTCCTTTAACATTAAAAAAAGCTAAGTTAATAATTTTTTCATAAGTACAATTTAGTTGATGTGCCATTTGTGAAGAAATATACATTAAAATATTAGGATTAATTTGTAGAATCTTTCTAAATTTTTTATAAGAAATTTCAGCAATTTCACAATTAGTTTTAGTTTTTAACCATGTAGCAGTTAGCACACCATATTCAAATAGACCTAATTCACCTATAAATTCACCTTTGTTAACATAGGAAATTATAACTTCCTTACCTTCTTCATCTTTGAAAAATTTTATCAGAACTCCTTTAATAATATAGTAAAGCGTTTCAGTATTATTTCCTATATTAAATAGTATTCTTTGTGTGGGATATTTATAAATATGGCAATAAGATAAAAACCATTCAATTGTACAATTTATTTTAGGTATCTTTGCCATTTTAATAAAAACCTATTGATTCGAGATAATATAAACTAAGCTTTTTACGCAACGCTCATGAGCAAGATCAATTTTAATCTCGAAAAAATTATTGATATAATATTTGCGGTCATATAGCCTACTTTAAATCATCAGTTACGATTTATGAAATAGGTTGAAATCATTTTCCAGGCTTGTAAATAATTTTTATATGGTGGTGATTTAATATATTACCAAGGTAATACTGCCCCAGTAATTTATGCAATATTTTCACTCCAATTATTAACGCTACTGAAGTTGTTATTCTAAGTATAAAAATTTTCCCATTATAAAATTTTATACCTAGAATAATATTACCACTTTCATTATTTTATGACCATCAAATTATTGATGATGCGCGATTTATTACTTATATAAAATTATATAAGATATCTAAGATCTGCTTATGTAAATAATTTTTATTTAATATTTTAGAGGTTAAATATGAACAAAGATCTTACTACTCAAGTAGTAGTAATCGGAGCAGGACCTGCAGGCTATTCTGCAGCATTCCGTTGTGCCGATTTAGGATTATCGACAATTTTAGTTGAACGTTATGATACATTAGGTGGTGTTTGTCTTAATGTAGGATGTATACCTTCCAAAGCATTATTAAATATAGCTAATTTTATTGATGAATCAAAAAAACTTAATAATAATGGGGTTATTACTGATACACCTATTATTAATTTGAAGAAAATCCGTTCTTGGAAAGCAAGAGTAATAAAGAAACTCACAGATGGATTAGCTTTTATGGCAAATCGTCGTAAAGTAACTTTAGTGAATGGTATTGGTAAATTTTGTAATAAAAATACCTTATTAGTCAATAATAATAATTTAATCACCAAAATTAAATTTGAACATGCCATCATTGCTACAGGATCTCGTGCGATTAAAGTACCATTTTTAGACTATAATGATCCTCGAGTGTGGGATTCTACTGATGCTTTACAATTAAAAAATATTCCATCTAGATTATTAATTATCGGAGGCGGAATCATTGGTTTAGAAATGGGTACCATTTATCATGCTCTAGGATCTCAAATTGATATAGTAGAAATACAAAATCAATTATTACCTGGTACTGATAAAGATATTATAGATATTTATACACGACAAATAAGGAAAAAATTTAATTTAATGCTAGAAACTAAGATCATTACAACAGAATATAGCAAAACTGGAATCTTAGTAAAAATGCAATCCGCTCAAAAAATTTATACCCCTCCTCAATATGATGCTATATTAATCGCAGTTGGTAGAATACCAAATTATCAATTGCTTGATCTAGATTTAGCAGGAATAAATTTTGATCAACGTGGTTTTATTATAGTTGATAAACAAATGCGTACTAATATTCCACATATTTATGCTATTGGAGATCTTATTGGACAACCAATGTTAGCACATAAAGGTACATATGAAGGCCATATAGCTGCAGAAGTAATTGCTGGTAATAAACATTACTTTGCACCAAAAGTTATACCTTCAGTAGTATATACCGAACCAGAAGTTGCATGGACTGGAATTACAGAACAAGAAGCTAAAAAACTAGGAATCAATTATAATATTGCTGTATTTCCTTGGAGTGGATTAGGACGTGCTATTGTTTGTAATTGCTCTGAAGGAGCAACAAAACTAATTTTTAATGCTGAAACTAATCGAGTTATCGGGGGAGCTATTATTGGTAAAAATGGAAGCGAATTATTAGGAGAAATCAACTTAGCTATTGAAATGGGATGTGATATCGAAGATATTGCTCTTACTATTCATGCACACCCTACTTTGCATGAATCCATTGGAAGGGCTGCTGAAATTATTCAAGGAACTGTTACTGATTTACTAAATGTTAAATATATAAATAATTTGTAAGCTTTAAATAAGTTATGAAAATGGTATTAATGATATTAAAATTATGACAATTAAATATTGCAACCATAGTAAATTTCACGCATTTCTTTACATAATAAACTGGAGATTTTTTTATATTCTTCAACACTGAAATTTTCAGGTAATGCATTAAATAAATAATGTTTTAAATCAAATTCTTTAAGGATCATCCTAGTATGAAAGAAATTTTCTTGATAAACATTTACATCGGTCATTTCATATCTTAATTGAATATCTTCCGTAATAAAATTTTGAATCGAATTTATCTCATGATCAATAAAATGTTTGATGCCATGGATATCTCTAGTAAAACCTCGTACACGATAATCAATTGTCACAATATCAGATTCTAATTTATGAATTAAATAATTTAAAGCTTTTAAAGGTGAAATAATTCCACAAGTAGATACTTCAATATCAGCTCTAAAGGTACATAGCCCTGCTTCAGGATGACTTTCTGGATAAGTATGAACACATATATGACTTTTATCAAGATGAAATACAATATCCTTTGGTAAATTAGGTTGATCACAATTATCAATTTGTAAAATGTTAATAGGATCTTCACTAATTAGTAGTGTGACACTTGCTCCTTGAGGATTATAATCTTGTCTAGCAATATTCAATACGTTAGCACCAATAATTTTAGAGGTTTCATTAAGAATTTCAGTTAACCTTGTAGCATTATATTGTTCATCAATATAGTTTATATATGCCTTACGGTCATCAGCGGATTTTGCATAACAGATATCATAAATACAAAAACTTAGGCTTTTAGTAAGATTATTAAAGCCATGTAGTTTTAGCTTTTGCAATTTAGTACATCCTTATTATATTAGTTAGATAATAGCTTAGACATATATTGTGGTATTGCAAAACTACCAATATGAATCTCTGGATTATAATATTTGCAATATAAACGAGTATTGTTTAATTTGGTTTGTAAAATATTATAATTAAATTGACGCAACTTTGGATTATGACTTGCCCAAGAAAAAAACATCATTCCACCATAATAACTTGGAATACTAGCTTGATAAAAAGCTACATCTGAAAAAAATTGACGTAAATTATAATAGCTGTTAATGATCTCTTGTTTTTGAAAAAAATAAACGCCATTTTGTGCCACGAAAATACCATTTTTATGTAAACATTCACTACATTTTTTATAGAATTCTGTAGTATATAAACTAATTCCAGGTCCTACTGGATCTGTACGATCTACAATAATAAGATCAAAAATATTATTACAAGTATTAACAAAGTTAATACCATCATCAATTATTAGTGTTAATCTTGGATCAAGAAAAGCATTAGCACTATGTTTAGGCAAAAATTGGCGACATAATTTTACTACATTTTCATCAATTTCTACCAGAGTAATCTTTTCAATGGATGTATATTTACTAACTTCTCTTAATGTGGCACCATCACCACCTCCAATAATCAAAATATTTTTTGCATTATTACAGCTTAATAATGGTATATGAGTTATCATTTCATGATAAATAAATTCATCCAGTTCAGTAGTTTGTACAATTCCATCAAGAGCAAGAATACGCCCAAAAGTATTATTTTCAAATATAATTAATTCTTGCAGTTTCTTATTATAATAAATAATATTTTCTACTGAAAAATACTGACCAAAATTTTGATAAAGTGTTTCAAACCATTTTTTATTCAATGTCATGATATTTCCTTATCAATAGATCGTACCTAATTTCAAATTAGCATAGCAAAAATTCATATTTTATAAAAATATGAATTTTAAATTGATAATGATATTTTGGCATCAAAATATCATTTAATAAAATTATTGATTATCAATATTACCTTCATATTATATGATATCCAACGTTGAACCAATATTATCCCAACAGATAATTAAAGATAGAGTCATAAAATTAGGACAAGATATTTCAAAATATTATAAAAATAGTAACAATAAACTAATATTAGTAGGTCTTTTAACAGGATCATTTATATTTATAGCGGATCTTTGTAGAGAATTAACTATTGCTCATGAAATTGATTTTATGATTGTCTCAAGTTATGGAAATCAAAAAAAATCCAGTGGTAATGTCCAAATTTGTAAAGATTTAGATTACAATATCTATGGGAAAGATGTCTTAATAATAGAAGATATTATTGATTCTGGAAAAACATTAAAAACAATATATGAGATGCTTCTTCTAAGAGCTCCTAGTTCTTTATTAATTTGTACTTTATTAGATAAACCTAAACGTCGAGAAGTACACATTAATGCATATTGGGTAGGTTTTGAAATTGATGATGAATTTGTGGTGGGATATGGAATTGATTATGCACAATGTTATAGATATCTTCCATATATTGGCAAAATATTAAATTAAGATTTAACATCTTATTAATTAATAATTATTGAATCATATTCATGATGTTCAACTTATGAACTATGCACTAGAAATACAAAAACTTGAAAAAATCTACCCAGATAATATTAGAGCACTGAAAGGTATTAATTTAAAGGTGATTTCAGGAGATTTTTATGCACTTTTAGGTCATAATGGAGCAGGTAAAACTACAATTTTAGGTATAATCAGTTCATTAATAAATAAAACTGCTGGTAGAGTAAAAATTTTTGGTTATGATTTACAATATGAGATGGTAAATGCTAAAAGATTACTTGGTTTAGTACCACAAGAATTTAATTTTAATCAATTTGAGAGTGTTTTACAAATTATAGTCAATCAAGCTGGTTATTATGGTATAAAAAAAACCGAGGCTCTCATTAAAGCTAAAAAATATTTAATTGAACTTGGTTTATGGGATAAACGTTACCAATGTGCACGACTTCTTTCGGGAGGAATGAAACGTCGTTTAATGATTGTACGTGCTCTAATTCATAGTCCAAAATTACTAATTTTAGATGAACCAACTGCTGGAGTTGATATTGAAATTCGTCATTTAATATGGAAATTTTTGGAGAAAATTAATAAGTGCGGAACAACTATTATTCTAACTACACATTATTTAGAGGAAGCAGAAATATTATGTCGAAATATAGGTATCCTTCAACAAGGACTACTAATTATAAATACTTCAATTAAAGAATTACTTTCAAAACTTAAAACAGAATCTTTTATTCTAGATTTGGATAAACAATATCCCGCTGCAAAATTAAATGGATATCAATATAAAGTTATCGATAATTGTACTTTAGAAGTACAAGTGCAGCGAAAGCAAGGATTAAATAGTATTTTTAATCAGTTGAGTGCACAAGGAATACAGGTGTTAAGTATGCGTAATCAAGCTAACAGACTTGAAGCGTTATTTTTAGAATTTATGCAACATTCGACTAATATAGAAAGCAGATGAATAAATTATATTGGATTGCTTTAAAAACAATATGGAGTAAAGAAATTACTCGTTTTACTCGTATATGGATTCAAACCCTTATGCCACCTGTGATTACTATGTCTTTATATTTGATAATATTTGGCAGTTTTATTGGCAATAAAATAGATAATATTCAAGGAGTAAGTTATATACAATTCATTGTTCCAGGCATAATTATGATGGCAGTAATTTCCAATGCTTATACTAATGTCGCTTCATCTTTTTTTAGTGCTAGATTTCAACGTAATATTGAAGAATTATTAGTAGCACCTGTTCCTACACATATTATTATTCTTGGATATATAGGTGGTGGGGTAGTAAGAGGTATTTGTGTGGGGTTATTAGTTACAATAGTATCGTTATTTTTTGTAGAATTTCATGTTTACTCTTGGTTAATAATATTATCTACATTATTATTAACCGTGGTAATGTTTTCTTTAGCAGGATTATTAAATGCTCTATTTGCAAATAGCTTTGATGATATCAGTTTAATTCCTACTTTTATCTTAACACCTTTGACTTATCTTGGAGGCGTATTTTATTCCCTAACTTTATTACCACCTTTATGGAAAAAAATCTCAGTGCTAAATCCTTTAGTATATATGATTAGTGGATTTCGTTTAGGTTTTTTAGGAATTAGTGATATTGCTTTAATTTGGTCTTTATTAGTTTTAATATGCCTCACAGTTATATTTTATATATTAGTATGGTATTTAATTCAGCAAGGTTATGGATTAAGAAATTAAATTACCACAAAGTAATTTTACTCGTATCTAGAGTTTGTAATATTTTGATTATGGGAATTCCATCAGGTAAAATAACTTCAGGTGCAATTTCAAATAAAGGTAGCAACATAAAAGCTCGTTTTTTCATAGCATAATGAGGAATCACTAAACTATTAGTATTAATTTTTAAATCACCATATAACATTATATCTATGTCTATGGTTCTTGAAATCCAGCGATCAATTGTTCTTGTACGTCCTTGTTTTAATTCAATTTGATTAATTTTCTTCAATAATACGGTTGGTTGGAGATTAGTATCTATTGCTACCGCGGCATTAAGATAATCTTTTTGATTTAACGATCCGAATGGTAAAGTACGATAAAAATTAGATATCTTAATTAAATTACTATGATTAAGTTTTGATAAAGCATCCAATGCCATATTAACTTGTTTTAAAGGATTATTGAGATTACTACCTAATGCAAGATATACTCTATTCATATCGTTAGTTTTCAACTATAACAAAATCACTTAGGTTATATTTTCCTCTAATTAATAAATGCCAGATTTTTGTTTTTCACGAATTTCTGCTAAAGTTTTACAATCAATACAAAGATCAGCTGTAGGTCGAGCTTCTAAACGACGAATTCCAATTTCAACTCCACAGTAATCACAATATCCAAAATTTGCTTTTTCTACTTTTTTTAAGGTATGTTCTATTTTTTTAATCAGCTGACGTTCACGATCACGGGTTCTTAATTCTAAACTAAATTCCTCTTCTTGAACTGCTCTATCAATTGGATCGGGAAAGTTAACAGTTTCTTCTTGCAGATTTAGGATAGTAGTACGATCAGTTTCTCCTTTAAGTTGATTACACCAGGCCGTAAGGATTTTCTTAAAATGAATTAACTGTGCTTCATTCATATATTTTTCACTAGGTTGTTCTTTATAAGGTTCAACCCCGGCAATAGAAAGAATACTCAAAGAAGATACTTTTCTTAATTTACCTTCTGGCATATTATTTCTCCTAGCATAAGAAAAATCAACAGATCTTTAACAGAATATAACAAAAATCTTTATTCATAAAAGTAGATAATTTTTAATAGAGGAATTTTATATTGCAAAATATTTACTAGTTAAAATATCATATAATATTTTAAACAATTTTAGTTTCATTTAATATAATTATTTTAATTTAAACTATTATGCTTAATAAAGCTAGATTATCTACCAAAAAATATAAAATCAATCTCTTATTAATTTTCATTAATATATTATTAGTAATATTATTGATAATATATGGTGTTAAGTTAGATATCAAAATTCGTAATAAAATTAATGGTAATGTTTGGCAATTTCCAGCGGTAGTATATAGTCGCATAGTAAATCTTAGTACAGATATTAGTAATAAAGAAAATATAATTAATATTATTGCCCATAATCAGTATCGTAAAGTATTTAAAATAGCGCGACCTGGAGAATTTATTATTAATAATAACAGTATAGAAATATTTCGTAGACCATTTAGATTTCCAGATAAATGGGAAAAAGAAATTCATGCATGTTTGAAATTTGAAAATAGTATCTTAAAGAGCATTCGCAATATAGATAATGGAGATTATTTTGCTAAAATCCGCATTGATCCTATATTAATTAATATCTGGAAATCACCTCATGGTGAGCAACGGTTTTTTATTCCAAGAAAAAATTTTCCGGATTCATTAGTAGATATCCTACTCACTACAGAAGATCATTCTTTCTATTCTAATTCAGGTATTAGTGTTTTTGCTATGACTCGTGCTTTAATTGTTAACTTCATGGCCGGCAAAACCATACAGGGTGGTAGTACAATTACACAACAACTTGTTAGAAATTTATTTCTAAATAATAAACGAACTTTATGGCGTAAATTAAATGAAATTTATATGGCACTAATTATGAATGCACGTTATAGTAAAGATCGTATTTTAGAATTGTATCTTAATAATGTTTATTTTGGACAAATAAATGGAGAACAAATTCATGGATTTCCGTTAGCTAGTATTTATTATTTTGGTCGTCCTCTTAATGAATTAACATTAGAACAACAGGCTTTATTAGTAGGTATGGTTAAAGGTGCATCTCTCTATAATCCATGGCATCAATCTAAATTAGCATTAAAACGACGTAATATAATTTTACATATATTACATAGAAATCATCTTATTGATCAATACTTATATGAAAAACTTGTCAAAATTCCAATCAATATAAAATCTGAAACTAATTTTATTACGGCTCCTCCTGCTTTTATGCAGCAATTAAATTTAGAATTTCAATCTAAATTAAAAAAGAATATTCATAATTTATCTGGATTAAAAATTTTTAGTACATTAGATCCATCGTCAGAGGTTGCGGCAGAAAAAGCAGTAACAGAAGGGATTCCTTTTTTACGTCAAAAATATAAAATCCCGGATTTACAAACAGCTTTAGTAGTAGTAGATCGTTTTAGTGGGCAAATACGTACTATAATTGGTGGAGCAATTCCACAGTTTGCAGGTTATAATAGGGCTTTGAATGCTAGACGTTCTATTGGATCATTAGTGAAGCCAGCTATTTACCTTACTGCCTTAGGTTATCCTGATATATATCGCTTAAATACCTGGATCAGTGATAATCCCATAGAATTAGAAATATCTTATAAACAAATTTGGAAACCTCATAATAATGATTATTCAATAGGTAATCATGTAATGTTACTTGATGGATTAATACATTCTTTAAATATTCCTACCGTAAATTTAGGATTATCAATAGGACTTAATCGAGTTACCGAAATGTTAATTCGTTTAGGTGCCCCCAAAAATAAAATTACTAAAGTTCCATCTTTATTATTAGGCGCAATTAATCTTACTCCACTTGAGGTAACACAAATATATCAAACCATTGCTAATAATGGGCTAAGATCTAACTTAGCTACTCTAGCTTATGTAATTAATCAAAAAAATACCATTTTATATCAAAATGTTCCCCAATATAAAAAGGTAGTATCGATACAAGCAAATTATTTAACATTATATGCAATGCAACAAATTGTTATTAGGGGCACCGCCAGAAGTTTAGGTAAAGATTTTATTAATTATAACTTAGCTGCTAAAACCGGCACAACCAATGATTTGCGGGATAGTTGGTTTGCTGGTATAGATGGTAAAGAAGTAGTAGTAGTATGGATTGGACGAGATCATAATGAATCAACTAAATTATATGGCGCAACTGGTGCTCTAACATTATATAGTCGTTATCTAAAGATAAGAACAGCATTACCCTTAAGAATTTGTCCACCAGATCAAATTTCAATGATCAATATTACACTTAATGGAAAATTTTGTTGTGATAGACGAGATAAATGGATTAGTATTCCCATATGGATTGATAATCCTTCATTCATTGCATAAGTAAATTTACTAATAATTTAGGTTATTATATTATGACAATAGATACTGTTAAATTTCCTTTAAATTTTACTTCAGCAGCTATCTGTAAAATTAAAGATTTAATTTTTAAAGAAAAAAAAGCTAATTTAAAATTAAGAATATATATTCAAGGGGGTGGTTGTAGTGGATTTCAATATGGTTTCTTATTTGATGAAAAAGTTAAATCGGATGACTTTATGATTAAAAAATCAGGAATTAGTGTTGTCATTGATTCTATGAGTTTACAATATTTAATAGGAAGTTCAATAGATTATATAGAGCAATTACAGGAATCACGTTTTATAGTGAATAATCCTAATACAAAAATTACTTGTAGTTGTGGATTATCTTTTAGCCCCTACTAAAAGAATATTAAGAATAAATAAAATTAATGATTTAGAATTTTTTTTTAGAAATCTGAAGACATAATTTTATCCTTACTTTATAATAATAAAATTCTTCTGCTTCTATGCAGGTTTAATTAAATCAGATTAAGTAAAAAAAATGAAAATAAATAGATTAACTATTAGCATGATTGGCTTAGGTTTAATTATAGCAATTGCTAGCTTTACTAAAATATCAGCAAATGATTATGTAAATCCTACTACTATTTACCACCAAAAACCAACTTTAGCACCAATGTTAACTAAAGTTACACCTTCGGTAGTAAGTATTCATGTACAGGGTACTAATATTATTCATTATCCAAAATTACCCCCACTATTTTACCGATTTTTTGGTTTTGGAAACATCTATCCTTTTTGTGAAGAAGGATCGCCATTCCAAGATTTTCCATTCTGCCAAACTGAGAGTAATGATGATGACATACAGCAAAAAGAAACTTTTAGGGCCTTAGGCTCAGGAGTGATCATTAATGCAAAACAAGGCTATGTTGTTACAAATAATCATGTTATTCATCATGCTACAAAAATTCAGGTACAATTGCACGATGGTCGAAAATATCTAGGTACAGTGATTGGTAAAGATCCGCGCACCGATATTGCCTTAATTCAACTTAAAAATTTTGAAAATTTAACTGAAATTAAATTTGCAGATTCGGATAATGTTCATGTAGGAGATTATTCAATAGCAATTGGCAATCAGTATGGATTAGGAGAAACAGTAACTGCTGGAATTATTTCCGCCTTAGGGCGTAGTGGATTGAACACTAATCATTATGAAGATTTCATTCAGACAGATGCAGCTATAAATCGTGGTAATTCTGGTGGACCCTTAGTTAATTTAAGAGGTCAGTTAATTGGAATTAATACAGCAATTTTTGCACCAGATAATGGCAACGTCGGCATTGGTTTTGCAATTCCTAGCAATATGGTAAAAAATCTTACCTTACAAATGCTAGATTTTGGCTACATCAAAAGAGGAGAAGTAGGTATTAGAGGAATCGATTTAAATTCTGAATTAGCCACCGCCATGAATATAGGTGTTCAACGCGGTGCGTTTATCAAGCAAATAATACCTAAATCTTCTGCCTTTAAAGCAGGTATTAAACCTGGAGATGTAATTCTTTCAATTAATGGAAAAAGGATTTCTAGTTTTTCAACATTTCGTGCACACATTGCTACATTACCAATTGGTAGCAAATTATTACTAGGATTATTAAGAGATGGGAAACAAATTCAAGCACAAGTCAAAGTAGAACCTAGTGTTGTAGGAAATAGATTAAAATCAAAAATGATTTATACTGGTATTAAAGGTGCAATCCTAAGTAATATTGAAGGAAGAAAAGGAATAATAGTTGATCAGGTTAAACCAGATACTATTGCATCCGATAGTGGGTTAATGAAAGGCGATATTATACTTAGTGTTAATCAACATAATGTTGAAAATTTAGCCGAATTACGCAAAATTATGGACTCTAAACCAGAGATATTAGTGCTCAATATTTTACGTGGAGATACAACGATTTATTTATTAATTAAATAAAATAAAGAATAAAAATATCCTACGAGATAAAATTCTTCTCGTGGGATATTTTATTATTATTTTTTAATATCTAGTTGAGCTTTATACATTGGGTGCATTAGATTACTTGTAGATAAGATGTCATCTAATTCAGATTCTGTTAATAAACCACGTTCCAATATAACTTCACGAACACTTTTACCTGTTTCAATACAAATCTTACCAATAATATCACCATTATGATGCCCTATGTAAGGATTTAGATAGGTTATAATTCCAATTGACTTAAAAACATAACCTTCACATATGGATTTATTAGCACTAATGCCATTAATACATTTTTCTAATAGAGTAGAGCATGCCTTGGTAAGGATTTGTATGGATTCAAACATCGCTTGACTAATAATTGGTTCCATAACGTTTAATTGTAATTGTCCTGCTTCTGAAGCTAAAGTGATACAAAGATCATTTCCAATTACTTTAAAACATATTTGATTTACTACCTCAGGTAGTACTGGATTAACCTTAGCAGGCATAATAGATGAACCGGCCTGCAATTGAGGTAAATTAATTTCATTTAATCCTGCTCTAGGTCCTGAAGATAAAAGTCGCAAATCATTACAAATTTTTGATAATTTTACAGCAAGGCGTTTTAAGCTACTATGCATCATAACATAAGCACCACAATCCGAAGTAGCTTCAATAAGATCTTCAGCAGGAACAAAAGGAAATTGAGTAACTTCTACTAATTTGCTTACAGCTAATTGCTGATAACCCGGAGGTGTATTTAACCCCGTACCAATTGCGGTGGCTCCTAAATTAACTTCTAATAATAAAGCACTAGTTTGCAAAATGTTTTTAATTTCTTCTTTTAGAAGAATTTGAAAAGCATAAAATTCCTGTCCTAATGACATAGGTACTGCATCTTGTAACTGTGTTCTTCCCATTTTCAAAATATTTTTATATTCGGATGACTTTTGATTAAAACCTTTTCTCAAATTATTTATAGATTCTACCAATTTTAAAATTAAAGTATATACGGCAATCCTAAAACCGGTAGGGTAAGCATCATTCGTTGATTGACTTTTATTAACATGATCATTAGGATGTAAATATTGATATTCTCCTTTTTGATGACCCATTAACTCAAGACCAATATTAGCTAATACTTCATTAGTATTCATATTAACGGAAGTACCGGCCCCCCCTTGATAGACATCAATTGGAAATTGATCCATATACTTACCATGATGAAGTATTTCATCACATGCTTGAATGATAATATGAGAAATATTTTGTGGTAAGGTCTTTAATTGTTGATTTGCTAAAGCCGCCGCTTTTTTTACCATTACCATACCACGAATGAATTCAGGAATATCACTAATCTTGTTATCACTTATACAAAAATTTTCTATGGCACGTACAGTATGTATTCCATAATAGGCATTTGATGGAATTTCCCTTTTACCTAATAAATCTTCTTCGTGACGCATACATTTGACCATGATAACCTTCTCACTAACTAATTATAACTTACATAAAATATATCTTGTTAAGATTATTATTTAATAATCTATAATAAATATTAATTGATGTTAATTTGATTAGAATTGATAATCAATAATAAAATAACATAATATTAGTATTATTATTCATTTTTATATATTGGCATCATTAATATAAATAAATCAATAAATTTATTCTAAATTTGCCCCTTGAAGAGATAAAAATTACCCCCATTTCGATAATTGATAAGGCCGGAAGCCAAATGGTCCGGTATTAACCTAAAATTGGACTTCCTAAAGGAGATTTATTAATGAAAATTCGTCCATTGCATGATCGGGTTATTGTTAAGCGCAAAGAAGTAGAATCAAAATCTGCCGGAGGCATCATGCTAACGGGTTCTGCTGCTACCAAATCGACTCGTGGTGAAGTATTAGCAGTAGGCAAGGGTCGCATTCTTGAAAGCGGAGAAACGAAGCCTTTGGATGTCAAAGTTGGCAATACTATCATTTTTAATGATGGTTATAGTGTAAAAACTGAAAAAATTGATAATGAAGAAGTGTTAATCATGTCAGAGAGCGACATATTGGCGATTGTTGAAATTTAATCACTAATAAATGAATTGAAGGAAACATAACAATGGCAGCTAAAGATGTAAAGTTTGGTAATGAAGCACGTGTAAAAATGATGCGCGGAGTTAATGTGTTAGCTGATGCAGTAAAAGTTACTCTTGGGCCAAAAGGTCGTAATGTTGTGTTAGATAAATCCTTTGGCTCTCCTGCTATTACTAAAGATGGTGTTACTGTTGCTCGCGAAATCGAACTAGAAGATAAGTTCGAAAATATGGGAGCACAGATGGTAAAAGAAGTAGCATCTAAAGCAAATGATGCTGCAGGTGATGGAACAACTACTGCAACTGTATTAGCTCAGTCTATTGTTAATGAAGGATTAAAAGCAGTTGCTGCAGGAATGAATCCTATGGATTTAAAAAGAGGAATTGATAAGGCAGTAATTGCAGCTGTTGAAGAACTTAAGAAGATTTCTGTTCCATGTTCAGATTATAAAGCTATCGCTCAAGTTGGTACAATTTCAGCTAATTCAGATGATAGCGTAGGTAAATTAATTGCAGATGCTATGGAAAAAGTAGGAAAAGAAGGTGTTATTACTGTTGAAGAAGGTACTGGTTTACAAGATGAACTAGATGTTGTTGAGGGAATGCAATTTGACCGCGGTTATCTATCTCCTTACTTTATCAATAAGCCAGAAAATGGCACTATAGAACTAGAAAATCCTTTGATTCTATTAGTTGATAAAAAAATTTCTAATGTTAGAGAGATGCTACCCATATTAGAAGCTGTGGCAAAATCAAGTAAACCATTACTACTGATAGCAGAAGATGTAGAAGGAGAAGCACTTGCTACATTAGTAGTTAATAATATGCGTGGTATTGTTAAAGTAGCTGCTGTCAAGGCTCCAGGTTTTGGTGATCGTCGTAAGGCAATGATGCAAGATATTGGTATTTTAACTAAAGCTATCGTAATTTCTGAAGAAATTGGACTAGATTTAGAAAAAACTACCATAGAAGATCTAGGACAAGCCAAGCGGGTAGTTATTAATAAAGATACAACTACTATTATTGATGGAATTGGTCAGGAATCTGCTATTCAAGGACGTATTGCTCAAATTCGTCAACAAATCGAAGAAGCTACTTCTGATTATGATCGTGAAAAATTACAGGAACGTGTTGCAAAACTGGCTGGTGGTGTTGCTGTTATAAAAGTTGGTGCGGCAACTGAAGTTGAAATGAAAGAGAAAAAAGCTCGGGTTGAAGATGCATTACATGCAACACGTGCTGCAGTAGAAGAAGGTGTAGTCGCTGGTGGAGGCGTAGCTTTAGTACGTGCGGCTGGAAAGATTTCTTCTCTAAAAGGTGCAAATGAAGATCAAAACATGGGTATTCGTGTTGCACAACGTGCTATGGAAGCACCACTACGTCAAATAGTAGCTAACTCTGGAGAAGAACCATCAGTAATTGCCAATAAAATCAAAGCTGGTGATGGTAATTTTGGTTATAATGCCTCATCAGAAGCTTATGGAAATATGTTAAATATGGGTATTTTAGATCCAACTAAAGTTACTCGTTCAGCATTGCAATATGCTGCTTCAGTAGCTGGATTGATGATTACTACAGAATGTATGGTTACTGAATTACCTAAAGATGATAAACCAGATATTAATCATACCGCTGGTGGTAATATGGGTGGTATGGGTGGCATGGGTGGTATGATGTAATATATTTAATAACATCCATGGTATATTAATTGATCAAACCTCTGTTATTCTGACAGAGGTTTTACTTATTTATTTCATTTAATGAAAGAATGTCCAGCAACTTCTTTTCAAGAACTTATTTTATTACTCCAAAATTATTGGAGTGCTCAAGGTTGTATTCTGATGCAACCTTTAGACCTAGAAGTAGGTGCTGGAACTTCTCATCCGATAACTTGCTTATGGGCAATTGGTCCTGAACCAATTAGTGCTGCTTATGTTCAAGCTTCTAGACGTCCAAATGATGGTCGTTATGGTAAAAATCCTAATAAATTACAACATTTTTATCAATTTCAGGTTATTATTAAACCATCACCTAATAATATTCAAGATTTATACCTTAATTCACTATATTCATTAGGTATTGATCCAAAAATCAATGATATACGATTTATAGAAGATAATTGGGCTAATCCTACATTAGGCGCTTGGGGCATTGGATGGGAAGTTTGGATAAATGGTATGGAAATTAGTCAATTTACTTATTTTCAACAAGTAGCATGTATAGAATGTAAACCTGTTATGACTGAAATCACTTATGGATTAGAACGTTTAGCTATGTATCTTCAACATATAGATAATATTTATGATATTATCTGGGCAAGAGATAAAAATGGTAATACTACTTCTACTTATGGAGAATTATTTTATCAAAATGAATTTGAACAATCTATTTATAATTTTGAACAAGCCGATATAAATCTTTTATTAATCTGGTTTAATCAATATGAAAAAGAAGCAGAGAGATTATTAAATCTTGAAAATCCCTTACCAGTACCTGCTTACGAACTATTGCTAAAAGCTGCACATAGCTTTAATTTACTAGAATCCAGGAAAGTGATTTCGACCACTGAAAGACAACAATATATTTTAAGAATTAGAAAATTAACAAAGATGGTGATGACAGTATATTATAATTACCGAAAAAAATTAGGTTTTCCTAGATGTAAAAATAATAAAAATGAATAAAAAAACATTCTTAGTAGAAATTGGTACAGAGGAGTTACCTTTTAAAGCTAAGGCACTTCGTAATATTGCCGAAAAATTTACTAAAAATATTACCAATGAATTAAAAAATGCTTTAGTGTTACATGGAAATATAAAATGGTTTGCATCACCGCGTCGTATAGCAATAACAATAGACCAACTAGACCCAATTCTACAAGATGTAGATTTACAGAATAATTTTAATAAAAATAAAAGATTACTCAGCACTATTCTTAGTAAAATAGTAGAAACGGCATTAATAAAATTATCAGATCAAAATTCTATGAGATGGGGCTCTGCTAATTTTAACTTTATTCGTCCTATTCATACAATTACTTTACTACTAGGTGAAGAAGTAATTCCAGCAAAAATCTTTGGAATTGAATCTTCAAGAACTATTCTTGGCCATAGATCCATGGGAGATATCAAATTTAATATAGATTCTGCTGATCAATATCAACAATTACTGATAACTAAAGGAAAAGTAATCGCAGATTATGAATTACGTAAAAATAAAATCCGTGATGAGATAGAATTAGCGGCATTAAAAATTGGAGGAAAAGTTTATTTTAATGAAAATATGTTAGAAGAAGCAACTTCATTAGTGGAATGGCCAGTTGTATTAACTTCATCTTTTGATGAACAATTTCTAGATATACCTAGTATAATATTATATACGATACAAATAAATCAACATTATTTTCCTATATATGATTATAATGGTAAATTATTACCAAAATTTCTTTTGGTTACTAATTTAGAATCCAAAGATCCTCAAAAAATTATTAATGAAAATAAAAGAGTTTTGCATACTAAATTAGTAGATGCCAGATATTTTTTTAATATTGATAGAAAAATAAAACTAGAAGATTATCTTCCTTATTTAGAACAAGTTATTTATCAAGATAAACTGGGAACTCTGCTTGATAAAACTAACCGTTTACAACAATTAATCTATTTTATTTGTATAAAAATGAATATACATCCAAATCGTGCGATACGTGCTGGACTATTATCTAAATGTGATCTAGTAACTAAAATGGTTTTTGAATTTCCAACCTTACAAGGTATAGTAGGTATGCACTATGCACTTTTAGATGGTGAAGATGAATCTGTGGCTCGCGCATTAAAAGAGCAATATTTCCCCAGTTATAAAGTTGATAATCTTCCTTCTAATATAGAAGGTTGTCTCCTAGCGATTGCAGATAAAATAGATAATTTAACCGGTCTAATTGGTATTGGAAAATACCCACAAGGTGACAGAGATCCTTTTGCATTACGTCGTCATGCCCTTAGTTTACTTCGCATTCTTATTGAAAAGAAAATTGATTTAGATTTAAATTGGCTAATAGAAGTCTCAGTAAATATTTATAATAACAAGCTAAATAATAATAATGTTATAAATGATGTAATCAATTTTATTATGGGAAGATATAAAACCTGGTATATTAAACAAGGATATAGTATTAATATCATTAAATCAGTATTAATTTGTCGTCCTACTTGTCCAATAGATTTCCATGCTCGCATACAAGCCATGTCATCTATTAGTCAAATTTCTAAAATTTATTCAACTTTAATAATTATTAATAAGAGAATTACTAATATTTTAAATAAATCTAAAGACAAACTTACTCCCCAGATCAATGTATCTTTATTAAAAGAATATGAAGAAATAGAGCTTGCAAATGCAATTAATATAATTAATAAAAAAATACAACCGTATATTATTAAATTAGATTACCAAAAAGCATTACTAGAAATAGTAAAAATTAGCAATTTAATTAATAATTTTTTTAAAAAAATTATAATTAATACACCAGACAAAGAAATAAGAATTAACAGATTAACAATTTTAAATAAATTAAAAAGATTATTTATAATAATCGCCGATTTTTCTTTACTGCATTAAAGAAAATTGATAAAATAGTATCAATATTATAGTATTACTAAAGTAATATTTATTATCAAATAAGTAGTTTGGTTATTATATTGTGATATATAATACTTAAAAGCTGCAGATCTTTTATCCTAACATATTCATTCATTTTATGAATACTAAGATTAACTAATCCTAATTCAACTAATTGTGTACATATGCGCTTAATAAAACGACCATCCGAAGTACCTCCGGTTGTTGAAAGATTAGGTTCAATTCCTGTAATTTTTTTAACCACATTAATTACAATATCTATTAATTTTCCAGATTTAGTTAAAAACGGTTTTCCAGATAATTGCCAGTTTATCGTATAATTTAAATTATAACGTTCTAATAACATTTCAGTATATTGTCGAATAAACTGATCATTTATTTCATTTCCAAAACGCCAATTAAATTTGACACCTAATTTAGCAGGTATTATATTGTTTATAGGATTATCAGTCTGAATATTAGTAATCTGAAAATTAGTTGGAGAAAAGAATTTATTTCCATGATCCCATTTAATTTTTAATAGATCTAAAAGCATAGGTATTATTTTATGTATTGGGTTATCTGCTAAATGTGGATATGCTACATGTCCTTGAATACCATGAATGGTTAGATCAGCTGTAAGTGATCCACGTCGTCCATATTTAATAGTATCACCTAATATATAGTTACTAGAAGGTTCGCCAATTAAACAATAATTAAAATGTTCATTACGAGAAAATAATGTGTTAACTACTTTAATAGTACCATCAGTAGCCTTTGATTCTTCATCAGACGTAATTAAATATGCTAGACGACCTTGATGATTGGGGTTAGAGCTAATAAAACGTTCAGTAGCAACTATCATGGCTGCTAATGCTCCTTTCATATCGGCCGCTCCTCTACCAAATAACATCCCATCACGAATACTAGCTACAAAAGGTGGAGAAATCCAATGTTCTAAATTACCACTTGGAACTACATCGGTATGTCCAGCAAAAACGAAAGTATCACCTTCTTTTTGTCCATGCCAAGCCCAAAAATTGGAGGTATTATTGAAATTCATCTTTTCAATTTTAAAACCAATCTTGCTTAATCTTGACATTAATATAACCATACAACCAGCATCATCTGGACTGATAGATGGACAACTAATTAGTTGTTTAGTTAATTCAATAACTGGACAGTGCATTTTACCTTATCTTCTAAAAATTTGAATGAAATTAGCTTAAGAGCTTTTTTGACAGATTTCCATAAATATCTTATTTTGTTGGAAATTTATCATAATCTCTATTTTTAGAGTACCATTAAGGTAAATTATCCTTAATAATCAAGTGTGCTTAAATAATATCTGTTTATTAGATAAGAATTATTAATTAAATATAAATTAGTGAAAATTAATAAAATTTTAAAACCAAAAGAAACTAACATTAAAGATCTAGCGGCAAAAAAATGTTGGTTAAATTCACATGATGCAGGTTATAGAAAAATTATAGGTCATCGTCAAGTACAGATGATAGCTATAGGCGGATCTATTGGAACGGGACTATTTTTAGGATCGGGAGCCAGATTACAAATTGTTGGACCATCATTAGCACTAGTATATTTAGTATGCGGAATTTTTTCATTTTTTATTTTGCGCGCTTTAGGGGAATTAATATTACATCGTCCTACAAGTGGGAGTTTCGTGTCTTATGCGCGGGAGTTTTTAGGTGAAAAAGCATCTTATGTAGCAGGTTGGATGTATTTTATGAACTGGGCTATGACTGGTATTGTAGATATTACCGCAATAGCTGTTTATATGCATTATTGGGAAATTTTTAGTAATATTCCACAATGGATATTTGCACTTGCAGCACTTACTATAGTAGGATCAATGAATATTATTGGTGTTAAATGGTTTGCTGAAATTGAATATTGGTTTTCTTTAATAAAAGTAGCAGCTATCACTTTATTTTTAATAATAGGAATATTTTTTGTAGCTACTGGAAGATCTTTGGCTGGTAAGACTACTGGATTACATCTTATTGCTGAAAATGGCGGCTTATTTCCACATGGTATATTACCGGCCCTTATATTAATACAAGGAGTCATTTTTGCTTTCGCGGCTATCGAACTAGTAGGAATCACTTCTGGTGAATGTAAAGATCCAATTAAAATATTACCAAAAATCATTAACAGTGTTATTTGGCGTATTAGCATTTTTTATGTTGGTTCAATAATTTTATTGGTATTGTTATTACCATGGAATGATTATCAAGCTAATCAAAGTCCTTTTGTAACTTTTTTTAGTAAATTAGGAATGCCTTATACAAACAATATTATGAATATTGTAGTATTATCGGCTGCATTTTCTAGTCTAAATTCAGGATTATATTCTACCGGCAGAATACTTCACTCATTATCAATGGGTGGCTCTGCGCCTGCATTTATGTCAAGAATGAATCGTAACAATGTACCTTCTAGCGGAATTATGTTAACTATAATAATTTATATTATTGGTGTAGTATTAAATTATTATGTTCCTTCAAAAATATTTGAGATGATATTAAATCTAGCTTCATTAGGTATTATAACTTCATGGGCATTTATCATTATATGTCAAATAAAACTAAGAAAAGCAATTCAAGAAGGCAAAGCTAAACCAGTTAAATTTCAATTGCCGTTGGCCCCTTTTACTTCTTGGTTAACTTTATTATTTTTAGGTGGAATCTTAGTGTTAATGATATTTGACTATCCTAATGGAACATTAACTATAGCATCAATTCCATTAATATCAATAATGTTAATTATAGGATGGTTTTGTTTACGCAAAAAAACCATGAGAAATCAAAGATCATCTTAAGATGATAATCAAAGGTAATATATATCTATATTAAATATTTTAAAAATAAAGATTCTAATTGTCGTTGATCTTTAGCAAATTGACGTATCCCTTCAGATAATTTTTCAACTGCCATAGCGTCTTCATTATGCTCCCATCTAAAAAAAGATTCAGAAATTTTTTCTGGAGGAGACTCAACTTTAGTAGGAGATATTAATTTTGGTTTGATTTCAGCTGGGTTTTGATCAAGCTGTTGAAGTAATAATGGTGAAATAGTCAAATAGTCACATCCAGTTAATGCAATAATCTGCTCGGTAGTACGAAAACTAGCACCCATAATAACAGTAGGATAATGATGTTTTTTATAGTAATTAAAAATTCTACGAACAAATTTAACACCTGGATCATTATCTCCATTATAATTAAAAATTAATTTACGTGATAAATACCAATCAGAAACACGACCTACAAATGGAGAAATCAGAAAAACGCCCGCATCGGCACAAGCACGTGCCTGAGCAAAAGAGAATAAAAGTGTCATATTACAATGAATACCTTGTTGTTCTAAAACTTCTGCTGCACGAATTCCTTCCCATGTAGAAGCTAACTTAATCAGGACACGAGAAGCATCAATACCTTCTTCTTTATACATATGTATTAATTGTAACGCTTTTTCAATACACCTATTAGTATTAAAAGATAGCCGTACATCTATTTCCGTAGAAATTCTACCAGGGATATTCTTAAGTACCTCAATACCTACATTAACCGCAATTTTATCGATAGCATGAATTAATTGTTTTTCTTTAGTATGTTCATGTTTTTTAGCATATCTCATAGAATCTTCAACAAGATTCTGATACTGTGGCATCATGGCAGCTTTTAAAATTAATGAAGGATTAGTAGTGACATCAATTGGATGATAAATACAAATAGATTCAATATCACCACTATCCACTACAATTTTAGTGTATCTTTTTAACGCATCTAACTGATTCATATCTTATATCCTGAGTACTGATATTTATTAATAATATTATATACTAATCTTGTTATTTAAGACATTTTGAATACTGTATTGATAATTGTGAAATAAAGTTTATATAGCTAGATTGATTAATTTCCAAATTCATTCCTAATGGATCTAAAATACTCTTTCGGACTTTTATTCCACGTATAACAGTATTAACTACTGCAGGTTGAAATTGTGGTTCAGTAAAAATACAAACCGCTTTTTTTTCAATTAATTTTTGCCTAATTTGATTTAAATGTTTTGCTCCAGGTTGTATTTCATCATTTACTGTAAAATATCCTAATGATGATAATCCATAATATTTTTCAAAGTAACGATAAGCGTCATGAAAAGTAAAATAACCTCTGCCGTGTATAGGTAATAATCTCTGGCGAATTTTTATATCTATCTTTGATAGATTATCCATAAATTTAATTAAATTAATCTTTAATTGATATTTTTTAGTAGGTATAATAAGTAATAATTTATTATAGATAGCAATTGCTATTTGTTGTGCAATTGATGGAGATAACCATAAATGTAAGTTATAATTACCATTGTGATTATCTCGTATCAACAAAGATTGAATACTACTTAAATCTTCCAAAGATAGAGTTTTTTTTACAGATAATTGTGAAACTGGTTTTTTCATAAAATATTCCATTTCTGGACCTATCCAAATTAATAGATCTGCCTTACGAATGCGTTCAAAATCACTAGGATGTAAGCTATAATTATGTGGGGAAGCACCATTAGGTAAAATAACATCTAATGGAATAATGCTATCTGTGATTGCGGCCGCTATAAACCCAATTGGTTTAATAGAAACTATTACCATTGCTTGAACTTTAATAGGCAATGATAAAACTATAAATATCATGAGTTTAGATATCATAAACAATATTTTTTTATTATTAAGCATAGTGAGTGAAATATCAGGAACTTATCATTTATTATGATAATATCATCTAATCATTAGGTTATTTTATATCCTATGTTCACATTACTTAAAATAAAAAAAATTTCATTAAAATTAGGAAACCGCCAAATTTTATCCGATATTTCATTTCATCTTCAATCAGGACAAATATTAACGTTAATTGGACCAAATGGTGCAGGTAAAACTACTTTAATACGAGTGCTTTTAAGAATCATCAAACCTAGTTCAGGAAGTATTGTAATTTCTCCACTATTACGGATAGGTTATGTGCCACAAAAACTTAATCGTATTAGATTACCTATGACAGTAAAACGATTTATGCAATTAAAATTAGGAGTAGAATCAACTGAAATTATAACAGCATTAAGATATGTACAAGCAGATAATTTAATTCATTATCCCATACAAACTCTTTCAGGTGGTGAAACACAACGGGTATTAATTGCTCGCGCTTTATTAAATAAACCACAATTATTAGTTCTCGACGAACCTACTAGAGGAGTAGATATTAACGGACAAATAGCATTATATGAATTAATAAATCAATTAAGATGGAATTTTAATTGTGGGATAATAATGGTATCACATGATTTAAATTTAGTAATGGCAAAAACTGATCAAGTATTATGTTTGAATCAACATATTTGTTGCTCAGGAACACCTCATGATGTTTCTACACATCCTGAATTCATAGCTATATTCGGTAATAACGCAGCGGAAAAATTAGCTATTTACCATCATAATCATGATTATGATTTATAATCAATAAACTAACATTATAATGATTAATCTACTATTTCCTGGATGGCTAGCAGGGATCTTATTATCTATAGTGGCTGGACCTTTAGGTTCTTTCATAGTATGGAGAAAAATGTCTTATTTTGGAGAAACCTTAGCTCATGTGTCGTTACTTGGAGTTGCATTAAGTTTGATATTAAAGATCAACACTTTTTTTGCGATTATTTCTGTGACACTGATATTCTCATTAATTTTGATTATTTTGGAAAAAAAATTACCGCTGGCTATAGATACTATATTAGGAATCATGGCACATAGCGCACTATCATTAGGATTATTTGTTATAAGTTTAACATCAAATATTAGAGTCGATTTAATTAATTATTTATTTGGAGATCTTCTTGCTGTAACTCAACAAGATATTATTAAAATTGCTTTTAGTGTAGTACTAATCTTAGTATTTCTTATATGGCAATGGAATGAATTACTATCAGTTACTATTAATTCCGAATTAGCACAGGTTGATGGCGTTCCAATTCAAAAAATAAAAATACTCTTAATACTACTAGTAACATTTACGATCGGCGTTGCCATGAAATATGTTGGAGCATTACTTATTACTTCTATGCTTATTATTCCTGCAGCTACAGCTCAAAGGTTTTCGTTCTCTCCAGAGCAAATGGTAATATTAGCTGTTATTATTAACATGTTAGATGTAACAATAGGAATGTTGATTTCTGCTTACTATGATACCCCAGTAGGACCATCTATTGTAGTAACTGCAACTTTAATATTTTTTATTAGTTTAATAATAAAAAGCAAAATAAGTATTTGAAAATTATCTAAATTTATTGACGACGAATTCCAAAGTGATTATAAGCGCACTGAGTTGCGATTCTACCACGCGGAGTGCGTTGAAGGTAGCCCTGTTGAATTAAAAATGGCTCTACTATATACTCAATAGTATCTTTTTCTTCTCCCAAGGCAGCTGCTAAATTATCTAGCCCAACCGGTCCACCAGTAAATTTATCAATAATAGTCCGTAATAATTTACGATCCATATAATCAAAACCTTGGGCATCAACATTCAACATGTCTAATGCTTGTATAGCGATTTCACCAGTCAAATTTCCTGAAGCATGAACTTCGGCAAAATCCCGCACCCTACGTAGTAATCTATTAGCAATACGGGGTGTACCTCGTGCACGTCTGGCAATTTCTTGCATTCCATCTTCAGTTAAATTTACGCCTAAATAGATTGCACTACGACGCACAATTTGTTGTAAATCAGTTACCGGATAAAATTCCAAACGTTGTATTATGCCAAAACGATCACGTAATGGAGAAGTCAGCGATCCTGCTTTAGTAGTTGCACCAATTAGAGTAAATGGAGGAAGATCTATTTTTATGGAACGAGCAGCTGGTCCTTCTCCTATCATGATATCTAATTGATAATCTTCCATAGCTGGATAAAGAATTTCCTCTATTACTGGTGATAATCTATGAATCTCATCAATGAATAGTACATCATGTAAATCTAAATTAGTTAAGATAGCTGCTAAATCACCGGCTTTTTCCAAAACAGGACCGGAGGTAGTTCGTAAATTTACTTCCATTTCATTAGCGATAATATTAGCTAGAGTGGTTTTACCTAGTCCAGGTGGACCTAAAATTAATAAATGATCCAATGCATCATGACGCATCTTGGCAGCCTTTATGAATATTTCCATTTGATTTCTTACTTTTGGCTGACCTATGTATTCTGAAAGTAATTTTGGACGAATTGCCCGATCTTTAACTTGTTCCATTGAACTATTTATGGCTTCTGCCGAAATTAGACGCTCCATTATCATGGTGACCTTATAAAGTAGTTACTCGTAGTGCTTCACGAATTAGAGTTTCACAATCAGCATCAGTATTATTTTTAATATTTCGGATCATTTTAGTTGCTTCTTGAGGCTTGTAACCTAATGCTATCAAGGCAGCAGTAGCTTCTATTTCTGCTTTGCTAATAATATTATTATTAACAGCTAATGTGGTTCCCGATGAAAAATTTTTTGAAGTAAATAAATTACTTTGTATATCGCTCAGACCATCTTTCATTTCAATAACTAATCGTTCTGCCGTTTTTTTACCGACGCCAGGAAGTTTTATAAGAGTATGAATTTCATTATTACTTATAGCTGAGATAAACTGTTGTGAAGACATGCTTGATAGAATAGATAATGCTAACTTGGGTCCTACGCCAGTTACCTTAATTAATTTACGAAATAATGTTCTTTCTTGTTTATGGTTAAAACCAAATAATAACTGTGCATCCTCACGCACTAAAAAATGCGTAAAAATCATTACTTCACTATTAATTTGAGGAAGTAAATAAAAACATGTCATAGGCATATTAACCTCATAACTTATCCCATTTACCTCAATTAAAATTTGAGGTGGAATTTTTTCAATAATCATCCCTCTTATACGTCCTATCACTATAAATTCCTTTAAAATTAGCAATTATAAATAAATCACCTAATAATTGGTGATAGAGAAGATTTTTTATTAAAACAACTTAGATTATCAATCATATGGCAATGTGTAATAGCTATAGCTAAGGCATCAGCTGCATCATCTTGAGGCGCTATTGATAATTTTAACAACATTCTTACCATATGTTGCACTTGATCTTTACCAGCTCCACCATTGCCGACTACAGTTTTTTTTACCTTTTTTGCTGCATATTCAAATACTTGTAAATGATTATTTACTGCACAAACCATAGCGGCACCCCTAGCTTCGCCTAATTTTAATGCTGAATTAGCATTTTTAGCTATAAATATTTGCTCGATAGCTAAAATCGTAGGGCAAAATTTACTAATAATACTATTTATTCCAAAATAAATTAATTTAAGACGCAAAGCCAAGCTTTCTCCTTTGGTACGGATACATCCACTTCCTAAATAATGAATAATTTTATCTTTTTTATGGATAATACCATATCCGGTAATTCTTGATCCCGGATCAATACCTAAAATAGTCTCCATTAAGTATCCTTCTTTCAACTTATTGAGTTTATAACGTGGCTGCTAATTTTGCCAATTATGATAAACTTCTTGTACATCATCATAATCTTCAAGAAATTCAATAAACTTCATTATTTGATGAGCTATGAATTCATTATCTATACTAATTTTAAATTTTGGAAACATAATCATTTTAGTATTTTGGTATTTAAATCCATCTTTTTTTAAAATATTAATCACTGTACTCAAAGCTGAAGGTGCTAAAATAATATTAATTCTCCCATCCTTGAGTAATACGATATCTTCAGCACCGGCTTTTAATGCAATATTTATCATCATATCTTCATTGATTCCTGGAGGATAAGATATTAATCCTTTTTCACTAAATAAATATGAAACAGAACCAACGGTTCCTAGAATACCACCATATTTTACAAAAGCATTACGCACCATTGAAACCGTACTATTTCGATTGTCAGTAATACATTTAACTATAAAAGCCGTACCACCAGGACCATAACCTTCATATATTATAGTTTCTAATTTATTAGTATCTTCACAACTCCCTCTAAGAATCGCACGATTTATAATTTCACGATTCATATTATTAGCTAAGGCTTTATCTATAACCGTCCTTAAACGAGGATTACAAATAGGATCTATCCCCCCAGTTTTTGTAGCGATCACTAGTTCTCTAATAATTTTGGTAAAAATTTTACTACGTTTAGCATCTTGAAGAGCTTTGCGATGTTTAGTATTAGCCCATTTACTATGACCTGACATATATTCTCCACTAGCAAATCTAATTATTTTAAGATCTTATATATTCTATGTATGTTATCCAATCAAACAAATTAAATCATCTTACTAGGAGCATTTGTCATTAAACAAGCTGCAGCGGTACTTTTCGGAAAAGCAATCACATCTCTAATGTTATTAGTATCAGTAAGCAACATAATGAGACGATCTAATCCGCATGCTATTCCGGCATGCGGGGGAGTTCCATATTTAAGAGCTTCCAAAATAAATCCGAATTTTTCATTCTGCTCTTGTTGATTAATTCCAAGAATAAAAAAAACCGCTTGTTGCATCTTAAGATTATCAATTCTTACTGATCCACTACCTATTTCATAACCGTTTATAACTAAATCATAAGCATCTGCTATAACATTTTCAGGATTTAACCTGAAATCTTCTAGGGTACAATTACAAGGAGCTGTAAAAGGATGATGCATAGTAGTTAATGTACCTGTGGTATCTTTTATAAACATAGGAAAATCAACTATCCACAAAGGAGCCCACAAATTTTCATTAATTAATTTTAAATCATAACCGGCTTTTAAACGTATACTTGCTAACTTATTTGAAACTTCGCTAGCTTTACCTGCACAAAAAAATAAAATATCTCCTTCTTCAGCTTTTGCTATTAACAATATTTTTTTTATAAAATCTTGAGATAAAAAATTACTTATGGGCCCAAAAGCCTGAAGTTTACCTTGATAAATCTGAACCTTTATCCAATTGATTTCTATTCCAGAAGATTCTTGAATCATACTATATTCTTCAATTTTTTGATTACTCAGTATCATTCCTCCTGGAATTCTAAGTACGGTAAATCTTTCTACTACCAGATTTTTATTTTTACTCATATAATGAGCTTCTTTTTCCAGCTCCATAATGTCTGTAAATTCTAGAGGATTACGTAAATCTGGTTTATCTGAACCATAGCGTTGTATGGCTTCTTTAAAAGTTAGAATCGGAAAAATTCCTAAATCAACTTTTTTGATGTACTTCCATAATTCTCTTAGCATGTTTTCTAAAACCTGGCGTACTCCAACTGCGGATACAAAAGACATTTCTATATCTAGTTGAGTAAATTCCGGTTGGCGATCAATTCTTAAATCTTCATCACGAAAACATTTTACAATTTGATAATAACGATCGAATCCAGCAATCATTAATAATTGCTTAAAAAGTTGTGGTGATTGAGGAAGTGCATAGTATTTATTTTTATGCACTCGGCTTGGAACCAAATAATCACGCGCTCCTTCTGGAGTTGCCTTAGTAAGTAGAGGTGTTTCAATATCTATAAAACCCTTTTTTTCTAGAAAATTGCGCAAAAAACTAGTAATTATAGCTCGATTCCTTAATATTTGTGCCATATCAAAACGACGTAAGTCTAGATAACGATATTTTAAACGTATGGATTCACTATTATTTTTTTTAATATCTATAGGTAATGGAACAGCACTATTAAAAATTTTCATTGCTATAGCATGAACTTCTATTAATCCAGTTGCCATGTCTTTATTAATATTTGGTTTACTTCGTAGGCAAACTATTCCTTTTACTTGAATACAAAATTCATTTCGTAATTTAGTAGCTTGTTTAAATAGTTTATAATCTTTAGATAGAAAAAAAATTTGAACAATACCTTCATAATCCCGCAAATCTATAAAAATTAATTTTCCTAAATTACGATAACTATTAACCCAGCCACATAGAGTGACTTCTTCACCAATATTAGTAATTTTAAGATGTCCGCAATATCTAGTCCGCATAACACTTTCCTTGTACTTACAATTATTGTACTACACTATGAGATAACGCATAAATATAAAATTAATAGTATACACTATATATAATAGTGTATAATGATTGGGTTTTATATATCTTATCTAGCATATTTATAAGAGCATTACTTTGATTAAGAGTAGAAATTCATTCTATGTTATACCGTGACACACTATTTTCTTCATCAATAGTTAATCCTATTAATTGGCAATTTGATTCTAAAGTTGCAAAAGTTTTTCCTGATATGATTAAACGATCAGTACCAGGATATTCAACTATAGTTTCAATGATTGGAAAGCTTGCGAAACATTTTGTGCAAAAGAATACATATATTTATGATTTAGGGTGTTCTCTTGGAGCCGTAACCTTTTCAATAATTAAAAATTTGCGTGTAACAGATTGTAAAATAATTGCTATTGATAATTCACCAGCTATGATTGCGGGATGTAAAAAAAAACTGAATAAGCATAAATTAAAAACATCTATTGAAATTGTAGAAGCTAATATATGTAACATAAACATTAAAAATGCTTCATTAGTAATATTAAATTTTACTTTACAATTTATTCATCCAGATGAACGTAATAATATTTTAACTAAAATTTATAATGGTCTTAATACTGGAGGTGCGCTAATTTTATCAGAGAAATTTAATTTTGCTGATGATAAAATAGAAAAACTAATGTTTATTTGGCATGATGAGTTCAAAAAGACTAATGGTTACAGTGAATTAGAAATTAGTCAGAAACGTACAATGCTGAAAAATGTTATGCTAACGGATACTATCGAAAATCACAAAAAAAAACTATCTGATACCGGATTTGCACATGCTGAACTTTGGTATCAATATTTTAACTTTGGTTCTTTTATTGCCATAAAAACATGATTAACTTTGCGCAGTTTTATCAATTAATTATACATAGTAGACTAATTAATTGGTTAGACACATTACCTGGACAGTTGAGCAATTTTAAAAAAAATACTTTACACGGTTCCTTAAAAAAATGGTTCAATAATCTTGAATCCATACCAACTATAGTTCCTGAATATTTAGATCTAAAAAATAGTGTTACTGCTCTTACTAAGAGTAAAAGATTATCGGCTTCTAATTTACAGACTACTAAAATTGAAAAAATGTTGCGCCAATTTATGCCTTGGCGTAAAGGTCCATTTTATTTATATGGCATTCATATTGATAGCGAATGGCGTTCTGATTGGAAATGGCAACGAGTATTAAAGCATATTTCTTCACTTTCAGAACGTTTAGTATTAGATGTTGGTTGTGGAAATGGTTATTATCTCTGGCGCATGCTTGGAGCAGGTGCCAAATTAGCTATAGGAATTGATCCACAACCTTTATTTTTATTTCAGTTTGAAGCTATCAGAAAACTATTAGGAAATGAACCGCTCGCAAATTTATTACCGCTTACTCTTGAACAATTGCCTCCTCTCAAAGCTTTTGATACTGTATTTTCTATGGGTGTACTATATCATCGAAAATCTCCTATAGATCATTTACTACAATTAAAAAAACAACTGGTTTATGGTGGTGAATTAGTATTAGAGACTTTAATTATAAATGGTAATGATAATCAAGTACTGATGCCAAAGCAAAACTATGCAAGAATGCGTAATGTTTGGTTTATACCTTCGGCTAAGACCCTTAATATTTGGTTAACTCGATGTGGTTTTAAAGAAGTTATTTTAGTCAATACTACTATCACGACTAATAAAGAACAACATTGTACGAGTTGGGCTCATTCAGTATCGTTATCTGAATGTCTCGATACTCAAGATCAGAGTAAAACTATAGAAGGTTATCCAGCACCAGTACGTGCTATAATAATTGCTAAAAATAAATAAAATCTTTATTTTAATATGTAAAATTTAATACCCATTATTAGTTGATTAACTTAATAGATCATACAAAATGAATCTTAAAATACTTATTTATAACCGAATTTACAAAGCAATGATCGCTTCGGGTATTACTGATAAAGAATGTAAAATTAAGTTATCCCAATCACTTAGAGATCAATTTGGTCATTACCAAGTCAATGGTCTTTTTGCGATCGCAAAAAAATTAAAAATTAAACCCCAAAAATTGGCAGATCAGATTATTAGAAAATTAAAAATTAGTGATATTGCTAGCAAAGTTAGTATTGCTAATTCAGGATATATTAATATATATATTGATCGTATATGGATGGCACATCAATTAAATACTCTCTTGATGTTACCTAATTTAGGCATTGAAAAAGTAATCCCGAAAATTGTGGTAATAGATTATTCAGCACCTAATGTTGCTAAAGAAATGCACGTAGGTCATCTGCGCTCTACCATCATAGGAGATGCAAGCGCCCGTACTTTAACATTACTAGGATATAATGTAATAAGAGCTAATCATATAGGTGATTGGGGTATGCAATTTGGCATGCTAATAGCAATATTAGATCAACATTACCATCCTAATTTATCCTTGAAAGATCTAGAAGAATTATATCGCCAAGCTAAATATAAATATGAAACTGATGAAAACTTTGCGAAACTAGCTCGAAATAATGTTGTTAAATTACAGCAGGGTGATCCCTACTGTCTAAAGTTATGGAAAAACATTGTAGATCTTTCTATGAGACATAATCAAGTTTTATATCAACGTCTCAATGTATCTTTAACGAGTAAAGATATAATGGGCGAAAGTATATATAATAAAATGTTACCTATGATAGTTGCCGATTTAAAAGAAAAAAACATCGCCGTAGAAGACCAAGGAGCTATTGTAGTTTTTTTAGATGAATTCAAAAATAAAAAAGGTAATCCCATGGGTGTTATTATACAAAAAAAAGATGGCGGTTACCTATATACAACTACCGATATAGCATGTGCAAAATATCGATACGAAACATTACATGCCGATCGAATCATTTACTATATTGATTCTCGTCAGCACCAACATTTAAAGCAAGTTTGGACTATTGTTCGTAAAGCTGGTTATGTTCCTGAATCTATATCAGTAGAACACCATATGTTCGGTATGATGTTAAATAAAGACCATAAGCCATTTAAAACACGTACGGGAAATAATATTAAATTGGCGGATCTTTTAGATGAGGCTATTGCTCGTGCTAAAAATATAATATCCTTAAAGAACCCATCACTTTCTTCAGAGGAACAGCAAAGATTAGCTAACATTATTGGCATTGGTGCACTAAAATATGCAGATTTATCTAAAAATAGAATGACTGATTATGTATTTGATTGGAATCAAATGTTATCTTTTGATGGTAATACGGCTCCTTATATTCAGTATGCTTATACTCGTGCGATGTCAATATTTCGCAGATCGGCAATTAATGAATCTCATCTCATCCATACTATAAAGATTACTAATGATTGTGAAACAATGTTAGCAGTACGTCTACTGCAATTTCATGAGACCCTAGTACAAGTAGCCAATAATGGAACTCCACATATTATGTGTGCCTATCTATATAATTTAGCAAGTTTATTCTCTAATTTTTATGAGAATTATTCCATACTTTCAATCTCACATGAAAAAATACAACAAAGTCGTTTAAAATTAGTATTACTAACAGCTAAAATATTGAAAAAAGGATTAGATACCCTGGGTATTGAGACTGTTGAGCATATGTGACAGTAACATGTTATTTTAATTGAATTACCTTAAGGTGAGGTGTCCGAGTGGTTTAAGGAGCATGCTTGGAAAGCGTGTATACAGTAACAGGTATCGAGGGTTCGAATCCCTCCCTCACCGCCATATCTATATTTAGGCAATTAAAAATAAAGATTATAAGCCGCTTTAAATAAAAATTAAACTTGAAAACTATTCAGAATCATATTCAGCCTTTGCTTCAATAAAGCGCCGTATAATCTGATTTGATGGTGGACCATCAAATATACTAACAATTAATATTGAAATAGTAGCAAATATAAATCCTGGAATGATTTCATAAAGACCTAACCATGCATATTGTTTCCATATTAATACTGTCAATGTACCTATTAACATACCTGCTAGAGCACCATTACGTGTCATACGAGACCATATTACTGATAGTAATATTACTGGTCCAAAAGCGGCTCCAAAACCAGCCCAAGCATAACTTACAAGACCAAGTACCCGATTTTCGGGATTAACAGCAATTTTAATAGAAACTAATGCTACTACTAAAACCATCATTCTCCCAATCCAAACCATTTCTAGCTGAGTAGCTTTTTTTCTAAAAAAAGCTCTATAGATATCTTCTGTTAATGCACTTGCAGATACTAATAATTGACAGCTAAGAGTAGACATAATAGTAGCTAAAATTGCAGAAAATAGTATCCCTGCTATCCATGAACTAAACAACAAACGTGTTAATTCAATAAATACTCGTTCACTATTTTCTAAGACCCTACTTGATTGCTCGGGGTGAATTTGAAAGTAAGCAATACTAAAAAAACCTATTGCCAGAGCTCCTAATAAACATAAGATCATCCAAGTCATACTAATAATGCGTGCATTACGAATCGTATGATGAGAATCGGCAGCCATAAAACGTGCTAAAATATGCGGCTGACCAAAATAACCTAATCCCCAACTAAGTAATGAAATAATTGCTATCCAGTTCAGACCACTTAACATATTAATATATTCAATATTTTTTATGGCAATAGCCTGCATTGAATTACTTATACCTCCATTATCTATGATAACTATAATCGGCGTGAAAATTAAAGCAAAAATCATTAAACTAGCCTGTATGGTATCTGTCCAACTAACGGCTAAAAAACCACCCATAAAAGTATAAAAAATAGTAGCAGCTGCTCCTAACCAGAGTGATAAATTATAACTGAAACCAAATGTGCTTTCAAAAAGTCTGGCTCCAGCCACAATACCAGACGCACAATAAATGGTAAAAAAGATCAGAATGATTAATGCAGATATAAGTCGCAACATTTTACTATGATCTTCAAAACGGCTAGTAAAATAGTCTGGTAAAGTTAGAGAGTTACCATGAACTTCAGTGTGAATTCGTAATCTAGCTGCTACTAGTTTCCAATTTAAATAGGCACCAATAGCCAAGCCAATCGCAATCCAACTTTCAGAAAGACCAAATAGGAAAATCGCTCCAGGCAATCCCATTAACAACCACCCACTCATATCAGATGCTCCAGCAGATAATGCGGTAACTAAACTTCCTAGTCGGCGTCCTCCTAAAATATAGTCGTCAAAATTCTTTGTGGACCGAAAGGCAATGAATCCGATAAATAATATGACAAAAATATAAATAAAAAAAGTAACTAACATTGGTATACTTATAACCATTTATACTCTCCATTTAAGTGTGTATAATCTATTCACTCTATAACATTACTACTATTATTATAATGATGTCATATGATTATTTTTAAGCGCCATATTACATATGGCCCATTATAAATTTTATCGGAAAAAGCTCTCTATTTTTAGATAGATTACTATTGATCACATCATTAAAAGCAAATAAAATAATTGAAACTTAGCAAATATAAAGATTAAATTACCTCAATATTTTTCTATTAATCAGTGATTATCAAGTCATCATTTGATGATTGATAACTCAAAACATTGGTATGTTATTTAATAAATTGACTGGGTAGGAGATAATATAAATAGGACTTTATCGGATTTTTTTGAGTTGGTATTTAAGGAGTATGGAGTATGAAGATCATTAACATATGCATTAAATTAGAAGAAACGATGCATAATAAAATAAATAATGCAGCACAACATATTAATCGTACTTCACATTGGTTAATTAAACAGGCTATTACTAACTATTTAGACGATATAGAAAAAGGAAATATCTCATTAGATTTAACTTTACCTAAAGATTTTAATCACCTTGAAATTCAAGAGTTAAGTTTATCAGAAGATTGCTACCAACCTTTTAGATACTTTTCGGAAAATATCTTACCACGGACCAAGATTAGATCTAGTATTACCTCAGCATGGCGAATCTCGGAAAGAAAATTAGTCCCTAAATTATTAGAACACGCTCGTTTAGAGCCTAATATCAAAAAAAATACACAACAACTCGCTTTAGAATTGGCAAAAAAATTACGCGATAGAAAACCTCAAACCACTCGTCTAGAGATTGTACAGAATCTGTTGCAGGAATTTTCACTTTCTTCACAAGAAGGCATTGCTTTAATGTGTTTAGCAGAAGCTCTTTTACGTATTCCAGATCGAGCAACACGTAATGCATTAATCAAGGACAAAATAATCAAAGGAAATTGGCAATCTCATCTTGGTTCTAGTTCATCATTTTTTATCAATGCAGCAACTTGGGGTTTATTAATCACCGGACGCGTAGTGGCTATTGATAACCGAGTAAATTTATCTAATTTATTAAATCGCATAATCACTAAAAGTGGAGAACCTTTAATCCGTAAAGGTATAGAGATTGCTATACGACTTATGGGGAAACAATTTGTAAAGGGTGAAAATATTTCACAAGCATTAGTAAATTCCCATGATTTAGAAGCCAGTGGTTTTAGTTATTCTTACGATATGCTGGGAGAAGCCGCCCTAACATCACAAGATGCTAAAGCATATTTTTTTTCTTATCAACAAGCGATTGAAGCTATTGGAAAGCATTCAACTGGTAGAGGAATTTATGAAGGTCCCGGAATATCTATCAAGCTTTCAGCATTGCATCCACGTTATAACAGGACACAATATGACCGGGTGCAAGATGAACTTTACCAAAGACTAAAATCTTTAACACTATTAGCGCAGCAATATGATATAGGTCTAAATATAGATGCAGAAGAAGCGGATCGCTTAGAATTATCACTAGATTTACTAGAAAAACTATGTTTTGAGCCTAATTTATCCGGTTGGAATGGTATTGGTTTTGTTATTCAAGCTTATCAAAAAAGATGTCCTTTTGTTATTGATGCTCTAATTGATCTTGCTAAACGTAGTAAGCATCGTATTATGGTACGTTTGGTGAAAGGGGCTTACTGGGATACTGAAATTAAACGTACTCAAGTAGACGGATTAGAGGATTATCCCGTATATACAAGAAAAGTATATACTGATATTTCTTATATAGCATGTGCTAGAAAACTACTTAGCGTACCACAATTTATCTATCCACAATTTGCAACACATAATGCACATACCCTTGCAGCAGTTTACTACCTGGCTGGTAAAAATTATTATCCAGGACAATATGAATTTCAATGTCTACATGGTATGGGGGAAATTTTATATAATCAAGTTGTTGGATCAGTATCAAAGGGCAAACTTAATCGTCCGTGTCGAATTTATGCTCCGGTTGGTAATTATGAAACTCTACTTGCTTATTTAGTAAGACGCCTGTTAGAAAATGGTGCTAATACTTCATTTGTAAATAAAATCGCTAATCATTCATTATCAATAGATGAGCTCATTGTGGATCCTACTGATATAGTTGATAAACTGGCTAAAGTAGAAGGTGTCATAGGATTATCTAATCCTAAAATTCCACTTCCTAGAAATTTGTATGGCAATGAACGACTAAATTCATTTGGCATAGATTTAAATAATGAACAAACTTTGGCAGAGTTATCAAATAAATTACTAAATAGTGCTATGCAACCATGGCAGGCTGGTCCTATAATTCAGGGAAATTTAAATCCAAGCGTGGAATCTAAAAGCAGACCAATAATAAATCCTGCCTGTCCTACAGATATTGTTGGCTATGTTCGTGAAACTACAGAAGTAGAAGTTACTTTAGCACTACAACAAGCAGAAAAAGCTTACCAAAGTTGGCGTGATATGCCAATAACAAAACGTGCCTACATATTAGAAGATGCTGCAATACTTATGGAAAATCAGATGCATAAATTCATTAGTCTTCTAGTGCGTGAAGCCGGAAAAACATTTAATAATGCAATTTCTGAAGTGCGAGAAGCAGTAGATTTTCTCCGCTATTACTCAAGTCAGATAAAAAAAAACTTTAAACCGAATATATATATTCCACTGGGTCCAATAGTTTGTATTAGTCCATGGAATTTTCCTTTAGCAATTTTTACCGGACAAATTGCGGCAGCTCTAGCTGTAGGGAATAGTGTACTAGCCAAACCTGCAGAGCCAACTCCATTAATAGCAGCTCAAGTAGTCAAAATTATGCATGATGTTGGTATTCCTCATGGAGTTCTGCAACTTATTACTGGTAGTGGTAAAAATTTGGGATCAATGTTAATTAGGGATGATCGTATCAGTGGTATTATTTTTACTGGATCTACAACTGTTGCAAATTTAATTCAGCAAACCATAGCGGGAAGAATTAATACTAAAAATAAATATATACCGTTAATTGCAGAAACTGGAGGTATAAATGCTATGATTGTGGATTCTTCGGCACTTACAGAACAAGCCGTTATGGATATTATGACTTCTGCTTTTGATAGTGCCGGACAACGTTGTTCTGCTTTACGTCTACTTTGTATTCAAGAAGAAGTGGCTGAACATACGTTAACAATGTTACGTGGTGCAATGGCAGAATATTGCATTGGCAATCCAGATAGACTTTCCACTGATATCGGTCCGGTTATTAATGCTGAGGCAAAGAATAATATTGAAGCACATATTAAAAAAATGCTATCCCAAGGATTTAAAATTTATCAACCATCCTTAACAGTATCGACTAATATAAATCAACAAAATTTCAATAATACAACTGGAAACTTTATTCTACCTACTTTAATTGAAATTAATAGAATTGATGAATTAAACTGTGAAATTTTTGGTCCAGTATTACACATTGTAAGATTTGCTAAGAAAAATTTAGCAGAAATTATTGATCAAATTAACGCTTCTGGTTATGGTTTAACACTGGGTATTCATACTCGTCTCGATACGACGATTAATCAACTTATCGATCGAGCTAATATTGGCAATTTATATGTGAATCGAAATATTGTCGGTGCTGTAGTTGGAGTTCAACCTTTCGGGGGAGAAGGATTATCAGGTACTGGACCTAAAGCTGGTGGACCGCTTTACTTATATCGTTTATTATCTAGTTATCCAGGAGATGCCTTTAAAATATCCTTAGAACAATATAACCGATCTATTAATACTAGCTTACATAATAATTTACTAAAATATCATCAGATTTTTATCTCATGGATAAAATCCCACACTGAGTTTGATTTAGCCAAGGTTTATAGAATCTTTAAGACGAGATCAACCGTAGCAACTACTATTTTGCTAAATGGACCAACAGGAGAATATAATAGTTATTCTTTATTACCGCGAATGCGGATATTATGTTTATCAGATAATGAAAATGATATACTAATTCAATTAGCTCTTGTAATAAGTACTGGTAGTAAGGCACTTTGGACAGAAGATGAAATACATCGCAAAATATACAGAATCCTTCCCGTACAAGTTCAAGCTATCATTAGTTTTACCCCAGATGTGTTTAGTACAAAGATAAAATTTGATACGGTTATTTATCATGGTGATAATACTATCTTACGTGCAATCTGTATTAAATTAGCTCATCTTGAAGGACCGATAATACCAGTGTACAATTTTTCTAATGGAGAAACTAATATTTTATTAGATCAGTTTTTACGTGAAAGATCTTTAAGTATTAATACCACGGCTGCAGGAGGGAATGCTAGTTTAATGAGTATGGATTAATTTAAAAATGATTTATGAACTCAAGGTTGAGATATGGGGCTTCTTAGCGGCAAACGCATTTTAATTACAGGTATAGCAAACCAAAGATCTATAGCATTCGGTATTGCAAGAACCATGTATTATCAAGGTGCAGAACTAGCTTTCACTTACCAAAATCCGATGATTAAAAATCGAGTAAAAAAAATTGCTAATCAGCTAGGATCAACAATATTTTTACCTTGTGATGTTGCGCAAGATCAAGATATAGAACGTTTATTTAATATTCTAAAACAATCCTGGACAGAATTTGATTGCTTGATACATTCTATTGGTTATGCGCCCAGTGATCAACTGAATGGTGACTATATTAATACAATTACACGGGATGGTTTTAAAATAGCCCATGATATCAGTTCTTATAGTTTTGTAGCATTAGCTAAAGCTTGTCGTAGAATGTTAAATAAAAATGCCGCTCTTTTGACATTATCTTATTTAGGTTCAGAACGTGTTATACCAAATTATAATGTTATGGGATTAGCAAAAGCTTCATTAGAAGCTAATGTACGTTATATGGCTAGTTCTCTGGGTGCTGATGGTGTACGAGTAAATGCTATTTCATCAGGGCCTATTCGTACTCTAGCTGCATCAGGAATAAAAAATTTCAGTAAAATGCGAGATTATTGTGAATCTAGAACTCCTCTTCGTCGTAGTATTACTATAGAGGATATTGGAAATGCGGCAGTTTTCCTTTGTTCAAATATGGCCGCAGGTATTACTGGTGAAATCATTCATGTTGATGGAGGATTTAATATTTGTGGTATTAATTAAATTATATCTACTTAATAATCCTCATAAAATTTATCTAATTTAAATTATGTTACAAAATAATCCGCAGCTGATGCAGCTAAAAAATCAAATTTATTCTAAATTAACACGAATAGAAGGAGTAGTTCGTGGAACAGAAAAGGGATTTGGTTTTCTAGAAACGAATAAACAAAAAAGTTATTTTATTCCCCCAGGATATATGAAAAAAGTTATGCCTGGTGATCGTATTATTGCCATATTAAAAATTAATAACCAACGTGAGATTGCTAAACCTGAAAGATTGTTAGAACCATTTTTAACTCGTTTTATAGGACGCATTAAAATAAAAGATAATCAGTTATCCATAATTATCGAACATCCTTTTATTAAATATATCATATCATGCAGCCCTGCAAATCATCTGAAATCTCAGTTACAAAATGCAGATTGGGTGGTAGCAGAGATGCGTCATCATCCATTGATAGCAGATCATCAATATTTTGACGCTGAAGTTACAAAAATTATCAGCAGTGATCAAGATCCTTTAAAACCTTGGTTAGTTACCTTAGCACGTCACAATCTTGAAAGAGAGACTCCAAACCCAATAAATATAATGCTATATCAAAGACAAGATGAAGGGTTACACCGTAGAGATCTCACTAATTTAGCTTTTATTACTATTGATAGTTCAAGTACTACTGATATGGATGATGCACTTTATGCAGAGGAGAGATCAGATGGTAATTTATGTCTTATCATTGCTATAGCGGATCCTACTGCGTGGGTTAAACCTGGCAGTGAATTAGATATTCTGGCATCTAATCGCGCTTTTACTACTTATCTTCCTAACTTTAATGTTCCAATGTTACCACGTTTTATTTCTGAAGATCTATGCTCACTACGTTATGGAATACGTCGTCCGGTATTAGTATGTAAAATTATTATTAGTAAAGATGGTACTATATTATATGATGAAGTAGAATTTTTTACTGCATGGATAATTTCAAAAGCCAGATTAATTTATGAAAATGTTTCGGATTGGTTAGATCATATTGGTAAATGGAAACCAGAAACTGAGATTATTGCACAGCAATTACGTCTCTTATCTATCATTGGTAAATTACGTCATCGTTGGCGAAAAAACCATACTTTAGTACTCCAGCATCAAAAACAATATTTTTTTAAATTTGATAAATTAGGTAACGTATTAGAAATAATTTGCGAATCTAGAAGAATTGCAAACTTGATGATTGAAGAAGCCATGATTGCAGCTAATGTTTGTGCAGGTAAATTACTATATGAAAAGCTTGGATTTGGTATATATAATGTGCATATAGGTTTTAATAGCTTACATGCTTCGCAAGCGGCTACAATAATAACTAACTATGGACTAATCATAGATCCCAAAACCATCACTACTTTAGAAGGATTTTGTAATCTACATCGTACTCTTGAGGTATTATCAGTGCCTTATCTTGATAATTGCATTAGAAGACATCAAGCTGCTGCTGAAATAACTACTACTCCTGGTCCACATTTTGGGTTAGGAGTAAAATACTATGCTACATGGACTTCTCCAATTAGAAAATACGGAGATCTAATCAATCATCGTTTAATTAAGGCTATCATTAATGGAAATCATATTGAATGTCCTAGCAAACCAATAATACAGATCATTAAACAACGTCGGCGTTTAAATCGTTGTGCAGAACGAGAAATTCAGTATTGGCTATATGCAAAATTTTTAAAAAAATATGTAGGTACTGATATTAAATTTACTGCTGAGATAATTAGTATTAACAAAGGTGGTTTAAAGATACAATTACTAGAAAATGGTGCCCCTGCATTTATTCCAATAACCTATCTTTATTCGGTGCGTAAAGAGATCATTTTTAATCTTGATGCCGGTATGCTTCAAATAAAAGGAACAGATATTTGGCATGTTACTGATATTATCATGGTGAAGATTTTAGAAATTAAATTTAAACATCAGAAGATTATTGCCTGTCCAGTATAAAGAATTATGACGATTCATTGGATTTATACCATATTTTCTGGTTTCAACCATTGATCCAATTGTTCTTCACTAAGAAATCCTAATTGTAATGCTGAATCTTTAATAGATAACCCATCTTGGTGCGCTTTTTGTACAATTTTAGCTGCCTTATCGTAACCTATATGAATATTTAATGCAGTAACTAACATTAAAGATTCTTGTAACATTTTTTTAATACGTTCATAATTAGGTCGAATTCCGTTAATGCAATACTTATTAAAACTTGCTATACCATCTGCAAGTAAGCGCACGGATTGCAGAAAATTATATATAATCATTGGTCTATAAACATTTAGTTGAAAATTACCCGATGCACCCCCAATATTAATTGCGACATCATTACCCATCACTTGACAGCACAACATAGTAATAGCCTCACATTGGGTAGGATTTACCTTACCTGGCATAATAGAACTACCTGGTTCATTTTCTGGTATAAATATTTCACCAAGACCACATTTTGGTCCAGATGATAACCAACGCACATCATTAGCAATTTTCATCAATGAAGCAGCTAACCCTTTTAATGTTCCATGCGCATGTACTAAGGCATCACAAGTAGCTAATGCTTCAAATTTATTTGGAGCAGTAATAAATGGCTGTTTTGTTAAATTTGCTAGTTCTTTTGCAACCCGTATTGCATATTGAGGAGGCGTATTGATCCCGGTACCAACTGCTGTACCACCTAAAGCAATCTCTTGAAGATGTGGCAAACTTTGCTCAATATGCATCTTATTATGATCTATCATCGCCATCCATCCAGATATCTCCTGACCTAAAGTTATAGGTGTAGCATCTTGCAAGTGAGTCCGACCAATCTTAATCACCTGTTGATATTTTTCAGATTTTTGACTAAGAGTATTAATTAAAAATTTAATTTGAGGAATTAAATTTTTACGGATGGTAATAACTGCTGCAACATGCATGGCAGTTGAAAAAACATCATTAGAACTCTGACTTTTATTAACATCATCATTAGGATGAATGATACGATTTACGCCTCTGGTCCCTCCTATAATTTCGCTAGCACGATTAGCTAAAACTTCATTAATATTCATATTAGTTTGTGTTCCAGATCCAGTTTGCCAAACAGATAAAGGAAACTCCTGCATGTGTTTATTCATTAGTATTTCATCTATTGCAATTATTATTGCTTGAGCACGTTCAGGCAATATAAGTCCTAAATCACTATTTACTTGTACCGCTGCCCTTTTTGTTAATGCAAGAGCATGAATTAGTTCCATAGGTATAGTTTCATTTGAAATATCAAAATATTTTAATGAACGCTGTGTTTGAGCTCCCCAAAGCTTATCTATAGGTACCTCTATATTTCCTATAGAATCTTTTTCCATACGACTCTTGATCATTGAAGTTTCCTTAATGAAAATTCATAACTAAATAATTATTTTATTAATGTAAGCCTAGTTTATAACTACTATGAAAAGATTTTATCTAAAGCTTGAATGCACGCTATATTAGGTTTTACTTTTAAAATTCCGGTATGATCTTGCATATCTTTTAATGTAGATATACCACGCAAGAAAATATAATATACACCTCCAAAATTCAGATTATAATCGTAATTATCTAAACGTTGACGTAAATAACGATATAATGCTAAGCTATATAAATGATATTGTAAATCATAACGATTTAATATAACGAAGTTTTCCATCGCTTCATGAGTATATGAAGAAGCATTTTCACCAAGCCAATTACTTTGATAATTAATAATATTATATTTTCCTTTCCATAAGAAAACTAAATCAATGCAACCACTAATCATTTCTTTAATATAATGAAAATTATTGTAAGAAGCCCGTGCAGATAATGGATCATAAGATCTGATTAAATTATCTAACTTCTGAATATTTAGAGAGTTATTAATTGGTAGTAAGAATTTTAATTCTACTAGTTGATGGTTTTTCTTAAGCTTATTTAAGCTTAGATTATCATCTAATAAGGTGTGTAAAAGTTCTTCAAGCCAATTATGAATTACCGGTATCCAATCTTTAGTAAATCCATATTTATCAATATGCTGATTGATAATCAACTGTTCTTGTATGGGTTGATTAAAGTCAATGAATTTTAATAAATTTTTAAAAAATATTTCAGGAATTTTCCCACATGGAAAAGTATGACGCGATAGTAATTTATCTGTTGAATAAACATTATTATTAACTTTCATCAATCTATGAAAATTAAGATATGGAAATTTCATAGATCTTGAATGATACCAATAATTAGAGTATTTTTGCAGTAATTTATAATCAGTATTATAGGATAAGCAAATTTTTGGTTCTCTATTAATTGAGGCTTTTATTTTACGACAATTTTTACTTAAGGGTATCATAGAACAAGTATTATTATAAACTGGTATAATCTCAATTGCTTCATTTTGCATTTTATTTAAAATCATCTCTAATTCTTGTGCATTATTTTTTTTTCCTTTTTGTAATAAGTAACCTAAGGCACTAAGATGTAATTCACTATTGCCTTTTTTATTGCCATGACCTTTTATTAAAGGTGCAATCCCTATATTACAGTGCCAAACAGCTCTTGTTAATGCAACGTAAAGTAATCGTAAATCTTCAGCAAGACGTTCTTCATCTGCTAACTTTTGGCTTTCTTCATCATTATGTAAATCTAAAATTTTTATAAAATTTTTACGATCATGATAGATGCTATGCGTTGCCTTTCTAAAATTTATTAAAAATGGAAGCCATACTATTGGATACTCTAATCCTTTAGCTTTATGAATAGATACTATTTGTACAACATTTGTATCTTCTTCTAAAGGAACTGGATGACTTTTTTTTTGATTATTAGATTGAGCAATCTGCTGTTCTAACCAACGTACTAATGCATATTCACTATTTAATTTAAAAGATGCCTCTTGCAAAAGATCACTAATATGCGAGATATAAATTAGTTTTTGTTTTCCATTATCAGATAATAATATATTATCAGTAATATTATTTGCCATGACTTGCCGAAGCACAGTTAACACCCCATATTTCGACCAAATATTTCTATATTTAACAAATTTCTTTACAAATAAATCTAAAGAGGAATTATTATTGCTAATATTTTCTATTATATCATGCTCTAATCCAAAAATACTGGTAGCTAAGGCACTGCGCAAAAGAGTTAAGGATTTTGGGTTTAATATGGCTTTTAATAATAATAAAATATCATGGGCTTCTGGTGTATTATAAATACTTTGTTGATTGGAAAGATAAACTGAATTAATATTTAAAGTATTTAGGGCATTCTGCATTATAAGTGCTTCATTTCTATTACGCACTAATATCACAAGATCTGCAGTTTTTAGTTGACGTCTAATCTTACTATTAATTAATAATGCTGATCGATTTTTTACGGCAATAATCAATCTTTTAATATCATTAGCACACTGAATCGCCATCATTTGATAATATTCACTGGTATCAACACATTGTGCTGAGTGTAAAAAAACTCGTAATGCAGTTTGCGGTTTATCATGAATAGTAAAACTAAATGTTCTCTCTGAAGGAGCAGGTTTTACTGGTAAAAAAGGTATTTCAGGAAATAAAAATGGATATTTAATTGTAGAAAAAATTTTATTCACACTTGATATCAGATTAGGCGAAGATCTCCAATTAATATTTAATGTATAATGTCTAATTATTTTAGCTCTAACTGACATATAATTAAAAATATCGGCACCACGAAAAGAATAAATCGCCTGTTTTGGATCACCAATTAATAAGAGTGCCGTTTCTTCAGAATCTTTAGGGTATATCTTTTTAAAGATGCTATATTGTTTTGAATCGGTATCTTGAAATTCATCAATTAATGTTACTGGATAACGAGAACGTATTTCATGAGATAATCCTGCTCCAGCAGATTGCCGCAATATTTCTTCAAGAGAGTTTAATAGATCATCAAAACCTAGTATACAATGTGATTCCTTTTCATCTATTATAGCCTTATTACTTTCCTGTAAAGCACGTACAATGACCCATTCTCTTAATAAGATGGATGGTGGATTAGAAAGAAAATTATCAATCTCTTTAAAAATAGGATGATCTGGTACTTCTCCATGATTAGTTTTCTGTGATAGTTTTTTTTTACTAAAATACTGAAGATCTTTAGGAAAGATATAACTTTCTGTATTTTCTTGAGCCCACCTTGAAATATTTTTTATCCATAGAGATAACCTATGAATATTATAAGTATGTTTATCAATATTAGAATTAATAATTAATTTAGCTAAATCTGAAACAAATAATAACCATTTTTCTTTTAATAAAGAAATATGATGAATAATCTTTTGATGTTGTTCTTGTAAAGTTAGATTGGTAACTAATGGATATTTTAATACTGGTTTATCACCTTGTAGTAAAGGTAATAAAGTTTTTAATAAGGCATCAGGACCTGACCATTCATTTAAAATTTCACTAGCAATATTGATTGGTAATGGAGATAAGTAATGGCGCCAAAAATCGCCAATCATACGTTTCCAAAATTGGAAATCATCTTCAATGAACTGTGGTTCAAATAATGTTTGAGATTCCATAGCATTTAAATACAACATTCTCTGACAAAAACTATGGATAGTAAAAATAGCTGCTGATTCCATATGTAGTTCAGCGTTTAATAATATTACACTAGCTTTAACTAAATCCTTAATATGAAATAGTAATTTATTAATTTGATTATTTTTACTGATCCCAACTACACATGCAATCCGAAGTTCATAAATATCAGAACGAATTCTTCTACGTAATTCAGCAGTAGCAGCTTCAGTAAAAGTTACTACCAAAATCTCCTCTACCGAAAGTGCTCGTAATTTTTTGCGATTACAGCGTAATCCTAGTAACAAACGCAAGTATAGTATACTAATAGTAGATGTTTTGCCGGTTCCTGCAGATGCTTCAATCAATACTTCTCCATATAAAGGTAATGTTAAAGGGTCAAGTGATTTTGGCTTCCAATTATATATCACTATTTTAATCCTAGTTTACAATTTTTTAATATAACCTTTAAAAATTTGAGGTTATATTAATTTGCGATAATCATCAAACAACATTATGCTAAATATTATTGAATAAATTGATAAATATCAATTATGAAAGGAGATCAAGAATGCAATATTCCCTACCGAAATTACCTTATGATTATGATGCACTAGAACCATATATTGATAAATATACTATGGAAATTCATTATACTAAACATCATCAATCTTATATTAATAATGCTAATGCTGTACTAGAAAATTTACCACAATATGCTAAGTTACCTCTAGAAAAACTAATCATGCAATTACAATATTTTCCTGATAAACATCAGCAAACCACATTGCGTAATAATGCTGGAGGACATTTTAACCATAGTCTTTTCTGGAAAGGTCTACAAAAAAACACTGTTATTCAAGGAGAATTAAAAACCGCTATAGAAGTTAATTTTGGTAGCTTAAAAAACTTTAAAGAAAATTTTGAAAAAACCGCCATGAATTGTTTTGGATCAGGTTGGATATGGTTAGTGTTACAGTTAAATAATCAACTGAGTATCGTTTCTACAGCTAATCAGGATAATCCTTTGATGGGTGTTAACCTTATAGGTACCTATGGTTATCCAATTCTCGGATTAGATATATGGGAACATGCTTATTATTTAAAATATCAGAATAGACGTCTAGATTATGTACACGCTTTTTGGAATATAGTAAATTGGAATGAAGCTTCACTACGTTATTTAAAGCATAATAAATAATATTTTAATTATTTAATTAACCACTGTTGATATTTTATTATCATTTATGGATTGATAGTTTTAATGAAAACTTTAAGAGAATTCATCGTTGAAAAAAATGACTTACCTGTTACAACCGGAGAATTAATGGCATTATTTTCGGCTATTAAACAGAGTGTAGAAATGATACATCAATATCTTAGTAAAACATTTGGTATTGTTGATATGAGAACAAATCAAAACATGATTACTAAAAATATTCATGGCGAGCAACAGATGAAACTCGACTTATTAGCCAATGAAAATATAAAAATTGCGCTGAGAGCATATGGTGTAGTTGCTGGTCTAGCTTCAGAAGAGGATGAGAATATTGTAATCTTCGAAGGAAGAGAATCTGCTAAATATATAGTGCTTGTAGATCCTTTAGATGGATCTTCCAATATCGATATTAATATAGCAGTTGGTACGATTTTCTCCGTCTATCGTCGTCTGACGCCAATAGGAAGCAAGCTAATTACAGAAGATTTTTTACAACCAGGAAATCAGCAACTAGCTGCTGGATATATTTTGTATGGTTCTTCTACTCTTTTAGTTTTTACTGTAGGTTGTGGTGTACATATTTTTACTTATGATAAATCTAAAAGAATTTTTTATTTAATTAAGGAACGAATCTCGTTTCCTAGCCATGGAAATATTTATTCAATCAATCTGGGAAATTATATTAATTTTAGCTTAGGTATTCAAAAATATCTTAACTTTTGTCAGAAAAAAGATCAACTAACTAGACGTCCTTACAGTTTGCGATATAGTGGTTCACTAGTAGCAGATTTTCATCGTAATTTACTTAAAGGTGGAATTTATCTATATCCTAATACTGTAAATTATCCTCAAGGTAAACTTCGGCTAATGTATGAATGTAATCCTATGGCCTTAATTGCCGAACAATCAGGTGGTAAAGCTAGCAATGGTACTCATCGTATTCTAGATGTCAATCCAATTAGAATTCATCAGAGATCTCCATTATTTATAGGAAATAATCATATGGTAAATGATGTAGAAAAATATTTACGAAAGGCTTAAATAAAATTAAATTTTATTTATTTATAGATAATAAAAATCTACGAAGTTTATCATAATTTGCCGTCATTTTATGTGAAAAATTTGTTAAATTAGCACGTTTTGCTATAGTTTTAGGTAAGGGTACAGTTTGTTTTATAATAAGTTCAACACAATCTTGAAATTTTGCTGGATGTGCTGTACTTAAAAATAATCCATATTCATTTTTATGCAACTTGTTTTTTAATGCGTGCCATGCAATTGCTGTATGAGGTTCTGAAATATAACCTAATTCTGCTAGATTACATATAGCTTTTTTGATTGTGTCATCATCTACTACATAACTAGTTAAAGTATCCCAAGACCAATTTTTATATCTAAATAATGTTTCTATTCTTGGCCAGTTATTTGGCTTACTGATATCCATAGCTGTTGCAAGCGTCGTTACTGTGATCTTTGGTGACCATTTTCTATTTTGTAAAAATCTCGCTACTGTATCATTTGAATTAGTTGCTGCAATAAATCTATTAATATTTAACCCCATCGATTTAGCAAGTAGACCAGCAGTAAGATTACCAAAATTACCACTAGGTACAGAAATTACTAATTGTGATCTTTGTTCTGGAAGTAATTGAGCTAATGCTTCAAAATAGTAGCAAATTTGTGCTATTAACCGACTAATATTAATAGAATTTGCCGAAGTTAAAATCATTTTACTTTTTAGTAATTCATCATTAAACGCTGTTTTTACTAATTGTTGACATGTGTCAAAATCACCATCTACAGAAATAGTTTGAATATTCTTGCCCAAAGTACAAAACAGTTGTTCCTGTAACCTACTCAGTCTACCACATGGATAGAGTATCACTACCCGAACTTTTTTCATTTCGTAAAATGCATGTGCAACTGCCGCTCCAGTGTCTCCAGAAGTTGCGGTAAGGATAGTGATTGGTTCTTGACCGTGAATATCTGCAAGGACTTTCGCCATAAAACGAACACCAAAATCTTTAAATGCTAAAGTAGGACCATAGAATAATTCTAAAACTGCTATATTAGTAGTAATAGATTTTACAGGTACTGGGAAATTGAAAGCCGTTTTAACCCAGGAATGAATTTTGCTTACTGGAATTTCATTACCAATCAATTTAGAAAGTATGATACTACTACGTGTTACAAAATCCATCTTCAATATAGTATTAATATCTTTTAATGTAAATTCAGGGATATCTTTTGGAAAATACAATCCTTGGTCACTACCTAAACCATCTTTAACTGCTTGATAAAAATTTACTTGTTCGTTATGGTATTTAATATTATAAAATTTCATATTTAAAGATTTTTATTATAAATAACGTGCTCCTGATATATCTAAACGACAAATCTGAACGAAACCATCTTTCGTCTTGAGATAATGCTTAGTCAACCATTTTGCTAATTTATGAGCTATTTTAATATTATCACAAATCGCAAACATAGTTGGCCCAGAGCCAGAAATGCCACATACTAAAGCACCTAACATTTTAGCAGTTTCACGAGCTACCTTAAATCCAGGTATTAATGAACTACGATATGGTTCAGCGATGACATCACGCATTAATTTAGCTGCCAAACTAGCTTGTTTAGTATAACACGCATGTATAAAACCTGCTAGATAACGTCCTTGATTAATACAGGTTTCACGACGATATTCTGTGGGAAGAATAGCTCTCGCTTCGGCTGTTGATAATTTCAGACCAGGCCATGCCATTACCCATAGCCACTCCGAAAAAAATGGAACTGACTGACTGATAATTTGATTTTCTTTTATAAGAAGTTGCATTCCACCAAGAAAACAAGGTGCTACATTATCATAATGTATGCTACCTGAAACAGAACCTTCTAAATCTGCCATTAAATGTAATAACTGATTTTTATTTAGTGGTCTGCCACAAAATTCATTAATAGCTATTAAACTTGCTACAACTGAGCAAGCACTGGAACCCAATCCAGAACCAATCGGCATATTTTTTTCTAAACGTAATATAAGAGGAACGGTTTTTCCAATAATATTACAAAATTGATACCAACACTGATATACTACATTTTCCTTATTGGAGGAAGGTAGTTCACTAGCAAACCGACCTTCAATTTGAATTGAGAAACTTTCAGCTTCTTCAACCCTAACACAATCTCCTAATAATGAACCATCAATTGGAGTAACTGCAGCTCCCAATATGTCAAAACCGACACTAACGTTGCCAATAGAAGCAGGAGCATAAATTTTTATCATTTTAGATCCCTCTTACTTGGGTTCCAGTTAAAATACGTAATAAATCTGCAAATACTCCAGCGGCTGTAACATCATTTCCGGCACCATATCCCCGTAATACCATAGGGATAGGTTGATAATAATGAGTATAAAATGCTAAGACATTTTCACCATTTTTTATTTCATATAATGGATCATGGTTGGTAACTGCTTGAATTTTAACTGTACATAAGCCATGTTTATCGATCATTCCAACAAAACGCAATACTTTATTTTCACTGCGTGCTGTAGCAACGCGTATAGTAAAATTATCATCTAGTTCCTTTAAACGTTGCATAAATTCATCAACCTTTTCAAGGTTATACAAGTTATCCGGTAATAATTTTTCAATAATAATATCACTTAATTCAAGCTGATAGCCTGCTTCTCTGGCCAATATAAGTAATTTACGTGCTACGTCTATTCCAGATAGATCATCTCTAGGATCAGGTTCTGTAAATCCCATTTCTCTTGCAAGATAGGTTGCTTTAGAAAAATTCATCCCTTCTTCTAATTTTCCAAAAATGAAGGACAAAGAACCAGAAAGAATACCAGAAAACTTAATCAATTGATCTCCTGCATTTAGTAAATTTTGTAAATTTTCGATTACTGGTAAACCTGCACCAACATTAGTATCATATAAAAATTTACGTTTAGATTTAATCGCTAATTTTCTTAAATATTGATAATAATTATAATCATAGGTATTAGCTTTTTTATTAGGTGTAACTATATGAAATCCATTATTGATAAATTTATGGTACTGTTCGGCAATATCTTGACTAGAAGTACAGTCAACAATTACGGGATTAATAAGTGAATAATCATGCAATAATTTCAATAAATTTCTTAAATTAAAGGAATCTCTGGATTCAAGTAAATTATGATGCCAATTATCTAGTGATATACCATCTAGTTTGAACAGGGATTTTTTTGAATTAGCAATATAACATACTTTTAAATCAAATTTTTTATTTTTAAGCAATGCCTGCTGACGATGTAGTTGATTAAGTAGCGCCTTACCAACACCACCAACCCCAATTAAAAATATTTCAATAATATGATCATCATTAAACAACATGTTATGTACTGCTTGTATGCCAATAATAGCATGTTGATTACTTATTACTGCAGAAATTGCACGTTCTGATGACCCTTGAGATATAGCAATAATATTAATATTTGCACGTGCTAATGCAAAAAAAATCCTGGCCGCAATTCCTCGATTAGTACGCATTCCATCCCCAACTACAGTAATAATCGCTAGGTTTGTTATCACCTCAATTGGTTCTAGTAAACCATCTTTAAGTTCTAAACTAAATGCTTCTTCTAATGCACTTTGTGCTTGTGATTGTTCATCTTGGGGTATACAGAAGCTAATGCTATATTCAGATGAAGCTTGTGTAATGAGTACTACCGATATACCTGTCTGTGACATGATGGCGAATATTCTAGCCGCCATTCCAATCATACCTTTCATTCCAGGTCCACAGATATTAAACATCGCCATTTCATTAAGTTGAGTTATTCCCTTTACTTTATCATTCATCCCAGAATTACCGATTATCGTCCCAATCGCATTAGGATTATTAGTATTTTTAATTCTGCAAGGAATTTGAAATTGAGCGAGAGGTTGGATCGTACGAGGATGAAGTACTTTGGCTCCAAAATAAGATAACTCCATAGCTTCTTGATAAGACAAATATTGTAATAATTTAGCATTAGGAACTTGACGGGGATCGCAAGTATAAACGCCATCAACGTCAGTCCATATTTCACAACAATCTGCTTTTAAGCACACTGCTAAAACCGTTGCAGAATAGTCCGAACCATTACGACCTAAAATTACTGGTTCTCCATGTTCATTTCCAGCAGTAAAACCCGCCATAAGTATTATGCTATGCTTAGGAATATTATTTGCTATCATTCTTTTTGAAGAACGGTTAATATCTATCGTAGAATCCAGATAAGAACCATGAGCCAGGAAGTTTTCTACAGGATTTATTATCGTCACTACATGTCCCCTAGCTTGTAATAATTCAGTCATTAAAACCACCGAAAATTGTTCTCCTCTGCAATAAATAGCTGCTTTGATGCTATCTGGACATTTTCCTAATAAACTAATTCCATGCAATATTCTATTTAAAAACCATAGTTCTTTTTTAATGATTTGCAGAATTTTTTCACTATCAAAGTTAGCTTGTCTCTTTGTTATTCCAATTAATAAATTTGATAAAAAATCTTCCATTATAATCAAATCAGTTTTAATATTATTATTAATCACGGTTTTTGAAATTAAACCTATAAGATGATTAGTAATATTTGCTGGAGCAGATAATACAGTAGCAACTTGTCCATATTGGAGATTATTTTCAATAATATCTGCAACGCATATAAATTTTTCGGCATTTGCTATGGAAGTACCACCAAATTTCAATACACGCATATTATTCATCCAAACTTTTAATAATTTAATGAAAATTTTATTTATATCACTTCATATTTTGATAGTGGTAATCACTGTCTACTTTAGACAGTGATCACATAAATTAAATAATCTTAATAATTTTAATTTCTAGAACTTGGGGCCTGTAGCTGCTGGCGAATAGATGCCGACAACTCATCTAAAGTAGGTTGATCCGGATGCTCATCTTGAGTTTCCGATGTAAGTTGTACCTCTGCAAGATAAGTATGAATAGGCTGTCCATTATCATCTTCCATTACTACATGATACCAAGGAGCCATATATAACGATTCATTATCCACAATAATATCAATTTTAGGATCTTCAAGAGAATAACCTACATCAACATCTATAATCACACCTAAAAATCCTAACAGTTTATGTCGTACTTGTTGACCTATATCAAATTTACTGATTACTATCATGCTTCTTATACATCCCGCGATTGAAAACTATTCATAGGGTTGGTTACATTTTAGCAATGTAGGGTTAAAATTATCGGGTAGTTTTATGATGATTACTATTTTTCCAGATAGTATATCACTATACCATATTCCAGTAATAAGTATAATTTAAATACATATTCCAGGATTAGGTAATCCCGCAATTTTAGATATTTGTTTAATTGGACTTTTAGAAAATAACCTAAATAAATAACGGCTATTACCTTTTTTTACTCCATACGTATCTGCTATCATTCTTACTAAAATTCTCATATTAGGTACAGTATTAAATTTTATATAAAAATTTCGCATTAAATGTATGATTTCCCAATGAGCTTGATTCACATTAATTCCTTCATTTTCAGCTAATTTCATTGCTATTGATTCATTCCAATCATAAAGGTTTTTTAAAAATCCCTCTTCATCTTGGAGAAATTCTATTTCTTCTAACATCTGTTCCTCATTTTTAAACTTTACAAATTTAAACTATATGTTATGATTTGGCGATTTTACTTTTATAATTATTAGTTACCAGTAGAGGAGGAGTGGCCGAGAGGCTGAAGGCACCGGTCTTGAAAACCGGCAATGGGAAACCATTCGAGAGTTCGAATCTCTCCTCCTCCGCCATAATTTTATATGCTAACAAATTTTTATTGTGATGATCAAATCATTCACCATTTAAGGATTGTTATTAATTAGTTATTTTTTTGAGATTTATTAAATTTACGACTATCCTTATAAAATAAGCATTACTACTATTGATAAAATTCATCAATAGATTTTACTTAATAAATTTTAAGGAGTTTTTATGTCTCTATCAAATGATACCAAAATTACCGAATTGCGAACTAAATTGCAAAATTTAGTAACTACTTTAGAAGAGATCCTTAATAATGCAAATATTGACAATCCTTCAGAAATTGAAAATTGGCGTCATAAGGCTAAAAATATTTTAGATGAAGCAAAAGAATGTCTTGGAGATTCTAGTGAACATATTATGCAACAAACTCGTGAAGTTGCTAGTGTAGCCAATGATTTTTTACATGAAAAACCATGGGCAGGAGTTGGGATTGGTGCTACTCTTGGCCTTATTTTAGGTTTTATTTTAATGCGTCGTTGAAATGAAAAAATATCAATTCATTAAGATAAATAGTTACGGAATAATTAATGTTGTTAAAAGTATTATTCGCATTTTAATTGATATCGTAGAAACTCGCATCAGCTTAATAATAACTGAATTAGAGGAAGTAAAAAGTCAATTTTTGTTATTAATAATGTTAACTGGGTTCACTATAATTTTAGTAGCTTTTGGTTTAATTAGTTTACTATTAATCCTGATTTTTACTATTGATCCGGAATATCGTTTATTAATAATGACTGGCATTAGTAGTATTTTATTTTTATCCGCTATGATTTTAGGATTATGGACTAAGCATAAGTTAAAAAAACTTAAGTTATTTTATTTGACCTGTAAAGAGTTAAAACTTGATAGAAAGTTTCTTAAGGAATAATCAGGCATGAATCAGAAAAAGGAGGAATTATTCCGTACTATTAAACAACAAAGAATAAATTTGGTTACGGAACGAGATAAATTAATAGCTATTATAGCAACATATGAACAAAACTGGAGAAAATTAATTAGCATTAAAAATGCCATAATTTGCTTCTATAGTATAATAAAAATTATTTCATTACGCCATCCAAGATTTATCGTACGTTGGTCAAAACGTGGCATAGCTCTTTGGAAAATTTGGAAATTAATGCGTCATTCTCATCAAAAATAATTGATCTGAATATTAATACTATTTAATTATATGCTGCTAATACATAGCAGCATATAATTTTCATATAAACATTTATAATGCCTAATATAATAGGAATTCTATATATTATTCCTACCCCTATAGGAAATCTTGGTGATATCACTTTTCGAGCGATTACCGTATTGAAAAGTGTTAATTTAATTGCTACAGAAAATACCAAATATACAAAAATTTTATTAAATAAATTTAATATTAAAAATAGCTTATTTTTACTACATTCTCACAATGAACATCAAAAAACTAAATTGCTTTTAGCTTATTTACAAAATGGACAAAATATTGCCTTAGTTTGCCGGGCAGGAACTCCATTAATTAATGATCCTGGTTATCCTCTAGTAAGTAGTTGTCGTAGAATGAATATTAAAGTAGTACCATTACCTGGTGCTTGTGCTGCTATTGCCGCACTAACGGCTTCTGGATTATCAACTCACCGGTTTTGTTATGAGGGATTTCTTCCTTCAAGAATTAAACCACGCTTAAATATCTTACAGAAGTTAGTACATGAACCACGAACTATGATTTTTTATGAATCAAAATACAGATTGTTAGTTACATTGCGAGATATAATTGATACGTTCGGAAGTGAACGCTATGTAGTTTTAGCACGTGAAATTACAAAATTATGGGAATGTATACATGGGGCATCCGCGAGTAATTTGCTCAATTGGTTACAGGAAAATAAACAACGAATAAAAGGGGAAATGGTACTTGTTATAGAAGGATTTCAACACGATAATATTGATATTACTTATGATAATGCTCTCAAAACTTTGAAATTATTAATTGCTGAGTTATCTATTAAGAAGGCAGTAGAAATAACTTCAAAAATACATGGAATAAGTAAAAATATCTTGTACCGTTATGCATTGAATGAATATAAATAATTTATCTTAAAATTAAGCTGACTAGACAGTCGCCCCATTAATAATGGAGAGGAAAGTCCGGGCTCCAAAGGGTTGAGTGCCAGGTAACACCTGGGAGGTAAACCTACGAATAGTGCCACAGAAAATAAACCGCCTAAATAGCACAGGTAAGGGTGAAATGGTGTGGTAAGAGCACACCGCATAACTTGGTAACAAGTTATGGCAAGGTAAACTCCACTCGGAGCAAGGCCAAATATGGTTCATTAGTATTACCCGTACTGAATCAGGGTGGGCCGCTTGAGCTAGTAAGTAATTACTGGCCTAGATTAATGACTGTCCACGACAGAACCCGGCTTATCGGTCAGCTTATATTATTTGATGGGTTAAATTTATCATTTATAACAATGATCCGGCAATTTTCATTTCTTGGAGTAAAACTGAACCACATATAATCTTACGACGTCTTTCAAGATCATCACTAAATGCTATAATATTCTTCCACATTTCACGTAAATTGCCAGCAATAGTGATTTCATTTACAGGGTACTGAATTTCACCATTTTCTACCCAAAATCCGGCGGCACCGCGTGAATAATCTCCAGTAATACTATTTACACCTTGTCCCATAAGTTCACGTATCACTAATCCTTTTCCCATTTGTTTTAGTAAATTTGAAAAAGATAAATTATGACTACCAACAATTCGCCAGTTATGAATACTACTAGCGTGGCCGGTGCTCTTTAAATTAAGCTTCTTTGCGGCATAACTATCTAATAGCCAAGTTTTTAACACTCCATTTTTAACTATAGTACGTTCTTGGGTGCGCACTCCTTCATTATCAAAAGGTGCCGAAGCAATACCTTGTAACAGGTGTGGCTGTTCTTCAATTGACAACCATTCTGGAAAAATTTTTTCTCCTAAGGCATTAAGTAAAAAAGTATTTTTTCGATAAACATTGCTACCATAAATAGCTTCTACTAAATGGTAAAATAGTTCGATAGCTATTTCTGACATGAAAATCACTGGGGCTATCATGGTAGGATGTTTACGGGGTATTAATCGTGAAATAGTGCGTCTTGCACATTCGGAACCTACTAATTCTGGAGAATCCAATTTAGTGAAAACTCGACTAATTCTCCATGCATAATCTCGTTCCATTTTATTATTTTGTTCTGCTACTACACCAGTAGATATTGAATAACTGCTGGAACAATAGCTTTGTAACATTCCGTAACTATTACCAAAGACCTTAATTCCCGTATAACTATTGAAATTGCCTCCTTCAGTATTTTTAATACGTTTATCCGCTGCTAGTGCCGTACATTCTGCTCTAGCAGCAAGTTCTATAGCATTGGCAATATTTAACTCAATAGGATGAAATAAATCTAAATCTAATTCTTCAAATGCCAATAAATCATAATCTGCTAATCCTCTATATGGATCGCTAGAGGTATAACGCACCAGATCAACTGCTGTTAATACTGTGTGTTTTATAGCTTCATAACTCAAGTCATTTGATGAACTACTAGCTGTCATTTTTTTAGAATAAATAGTAATATTTAATGCATCATCATTATTAAATTCAAGATGCTCCAATTCTCCATAACGTGTGCTAATATTATAACCTATAGTTCTTAATATAGTTACTTCCGCACCATCTATTCCAGATTTTTTAGCAATATCTAATGATTGGTCAACCCTACTTTCCAAAAATTTACGTTGTTCTGCAATTTGAGATAATACTTTCATTAATTTATCATTCTCTACTAAGTATATAAAAATCAATTATAATTTAATACTTGATGAGCTGCCAATATATAAAGTGCATGTTATGATATATTATCATCATGTAAAATTACCATTAAAAAAGTAGATTCAATCTCTAGCAGTTTTTAGAGGTATCTTTATAATGAAATTTAGTTAGCGTAGTTTTAAACTTAAGGCAGTAGCGCAAATATTTTATAGTATTATAATTTATCAAAATTTTCTCCTAAGAAATCTATTACCCCTTCTGTAGAAGCTTTCATACCAGGTTTTCCTAACTGCCACTGGGCTGGACATACTTCTCCATGCTCTTCATAAAACTGTAAAGCATCAATCATACGTAGCATTTCATCAATATTACGACCTAGAGGTAAATCATTAACAACTATATGTCGTATTATACCTTTTTTATCTATTAAAAAAGATCCACGTTGTGCAACACCAACTTCGGGATGTTCAATACCATATTTTTTTTGAATTTCACGTTTAACGTCAGCTACCATAGGATATTTAACTTGTCCTATTCCACCACGATTAATTGGGGTTTGACGCCATGCCTTATGTACAAAGACGGTATCAATAGATACTCCTAAAACTTTTACGTTCCGGTTCTGAAATTTACTATAACGTTTATCGAATGCAATTAATTCAGATGGACATACAAACGTAAAATCCATCGGCCAAAAGAAAAGTACGCAGACGCAACCATTAATGTATTCTTTAAAATTAAAATTATCAACGATTTCACCGTTCCCTAAAATAGCACTCGCGGTAAAATCAGGAGCTTGTTGTGATACCAGTACCATTATTGACTCCTATTTATTAGGGATCATTACAATTTACTAATGATACTTATTGTATCATAAAATTTACTAAAATATTAATTTTAATTGTTACATGTGTAGTTTTAGTTAGTCATTAGTATATCTTTAAAGCCTATGCTGAAAGTTATCAATTTTTAGCTATTTTGTTTAATTGAAAGGTTACTACTGAAATAAATTCTGGAGATAGTAGTGAAATTTGAAATAAATATGATGGATGGAAACGCAAGACGGGGAAGATTAATTTTTGATAGAGGGATTATAGAAACACCAGCATTTATCCCCGTTGGAACTTATGGTACGGTTAAAAGCCTTACTACAGAAGAAATCATCAACACGGGTACAAAAATTATATTGGGTAACGCTTTTCACCTAGCGCTTCGTCCGGGCACTGAAATTATCAATATGCACAGTGGGCTTACATAATTTTATGCAATGGCCAGGACCAATTCTTACTGATTCTGGAGGTGTTCAGATTTTTAGTCTTAGCAAGATAAAGAGAATTACAGAAAAAGGTGTATATTTCCGTAATGCAATTAACGCTAATATAATTTTTATCGATCCAGAAAAATCCATGAAAATTCAGTATGATTGAAGATCAGATATAGTGATGGTATTTGATGAATGTACAACATATCCAGTAACCTGGATTTAATGCTAAACCTTCTATGGAAAGGTCTTTACGGTGGGCTATACGTAGTCACAAGCATTTCGATTCATTAGGTAATAAAAACTCTTTATTTGGTATTATACAAGGAAGTATTTATAAATATTTACGCGAGACATCAATTAAAAGAGCTCCTAACTATAGGATTTGATGGCTTGGCAGTAGGGGAAAATAAAGAAGAAATGTGTCATATTATTGACAACATATGTATCAAAATTCCTATTGATAAACCCAGATATTTAATGGGAGTAGGAAAACCTGAAGATATTATTGAAGGTGTATGTCATGGCATTGATATGTTTGATTGTGTAATTCCAACTAGAAATGCCAGAAACGGATCTCTATTTGTCAGTAATGGAATTATCAAAATTAGAAACTCTAGATATAAAAATGATACCTCACCACTTGATGTTAAATGTGATTGTTATACCTGCGATAATAAATATAGTCGTGCTTATTTACACCATCTCTATCGATGTAACGAAATATTAGGTATAAGATTAAATACTATGCATAATTTACGCTACTATCAGCGTTTAATGTTAGATTTACGGATCGCTATAGAACATGGAAATTTAAATCGATTTGTCACTAATTTTTACAATAGTTATAGATGAGGATAAGTCATGAATTTTTTTATTATGCCGGCTATAGCCGCAGACAATACAGGATATGGAAATCCTTATTCTTTGATAATAATGTTATTAACTTTAGGATTAATCTTTTATGTTATGATTTGGCGTCCACAAAAACAACGCGTTCTAGAACATAAAAAAATGATGGAATCCCTTGCTAAGGGTGACGAGATTTTGACAACTGGAGGCCTAATAGGAATAGTTACTAAAATAACCGCTATAGGCTATATTGTTATCGCACTAAATGATAATACTGAAATAATAATTAAACGTGATTTCATAGCAGCTTTACTGCCTAAAGGTACAATGAAATCCTTAGATTTTAAGTAACCAGATCAGATTTCTCAGGAAAATTAATTTTGTTAAATCATTATCCTTTATGGAAATATCTAATATTAATCATCTCAATGGTACTTGGAATATTATATGCTCTTCCCAATTTTTATGGTGATGATCCAGCGGTGCAAGTTACAGGAATTCCTGGTTTAGTGATGAATAAAAAAATATTAATTAATATCAATAATTTGCTAAAAAAAGAACATATTGATATTAAATCAATGGATTTAAACAATAATTCGATTTTAATCCGTGTAATTAATATAGATATGCAAATGAAAGTACGAGAAACTCTCGCAAAATATATGGGTAATCAGTATATAATTGCACTTAATATGTTACCAGCAAGTCCAAAATGGCTTGCTAAATTACATGCGGAACCCATGAAACTGGGATTGGATTTGCGCGGTGGCGTTCAATTTTTGATACAGGTTGATGTAGATACTGCTTTGACTAAATTACAAGAAAATAATGTTAGTACTTTAATAAGCAAGTTACGTAATAAAAATCTCAATGTTAATCGATTAAATGAAATACGCACATCGATTATTAATCATAATATGAATATCCTGCGTAATAGGGTTAATCAACTTGGCATTGCTGATGCATTAGTTCAGCGTGAGGGTAGTAATTATATTATTGTTGAACTACCAGGTATCCAAGATGCCGCCCTAGCTAAAGAAATTTTAGGGAGTACAGCCACCTTAGAATTTCACTTGGTGAATCAACGCATAGAAAGAATCAATGGAAATCTTCCCATTAATACTGAAATAAAGTATACTTACGATGGTAATCAGGTAGCAATTTATAAAAAAGTGATTCTAACTGGAGATCATATTATTGATTCTAATGCTAGTATAGATGAATTTAATCAACCAGAAGTGAATATTTATCTAGATGATGAGGGTGGTTTTATCATGTCTAAATTCACTAGAGATAATATTGGTCAAGCTTTAGCAACGTTATTTATAGAATATAAAGATAAAAATAAAGATGTTAATCTTCATTCAAGACTAATGAAAAAAGAAGCTATCATAAATATAGCAACTATTCAATCGCCTTTAGGTAATCATTTTCGCATTACTGGTATTACTAATATCACAGAAGCACATCATTTGGCATTATTATTGCGTGCCGGGGCACTGATGGCACCAATTAGTATTGTAGGAGAATCAACTATTGGACCAACCTTAGGTTTACAAAATATTAAGCGAGGAATATATGCGTGTGTATGTGCTTTAATAATATCTATCATATTTATGATATTTGTTTATCGTCAATTTGGTATAATTGCTATTTTAGCATTGTTAATTAATTTAGTATTGATTATTGGTATAATGTCTATACTACCAGGTGCGACACTAACAATGCCAGGAATGGCTGGGATCATACTGACAATTGCGGTAGCAGTTGATGCTAACGTACTTATTAATGAACGCATTAAAGAAGAATTAAATAGTGGTCGTAGTATTCAATTAGCAATTCATCAAGGTTATCAACAAGCATATTCTAGTATTATTGATGCTAATTTGACTAACATTATAATAACTATAATTTTATATTATTTTGGAAAAGGTCAAATTAAAGGTTTTGCTATAACTACCATGATAGGTATCTTAACTTCTATGTTAACGGCTATCATTGGTACTCGCGCTATTGTAAATCTGTTATATGGTGGTAAACGTCTGAAGAAATTATCTATTTAAATCATATGGTGAAATCACAACCTCCTAGAAGGCAAATAAAATTATGTAAAAAAACACATAATTTTATGCGTTGGAAAACGATAGCATTTACATTATCAAGTATCTTATTAACCTTATCAGTAATAAGTATTTCTCTGCGTGGTTTAAATTGGGGACTAGATTTTACTGGTGGTTCAATAATGGAAGTTATGCTTGACAAACCAACTCCCTTAGATACTATACGTATTTCTTTACAGCATGCGGGATTCTCTGAAGTTCAAGTAAAAAATTTGGGTGTGAGTCGAGATATAATAATAAGAATAGCTATTTCTAAACCTTTAGAATCTCATAATTTAAGTAATAAAATAATGAATATCATTACTCAGAGTACGAAACAAAATGCCAATCTTAAGCATTTTGAATTTATAGGACCGAGTGTAGGTGAAGAATTAATTCAATCAGGGATTTTTGCATTGATAGTGGCGCTGATATTAATTTTCATTTATGTTAGTTTTCGCTTTGAATGGCGATTAGCTTTAGGAACCGTAGTAGCTTTATTACATGATATTCTAATTACTCTCGGTATGTTATCTTTATTGAACATTGAGATAAACTTAACAATTCTTGCATCACTAATGTCAGTACTTGGTTATTCATTGAATGATAGTATTGTAGTATCTGACCGCATTAGGGAAAATTTTCGTTTAACATATCATGTAATGAATGCTCAAGAAATTGTTAATCTTTCATTAACTCAAGTAGTGAAGCGGACAATGATAACTTCTCTAATAACATTGGCAGTAGTGACAACGTTACTTATTTTTGGAGGTGAAATGCTTAAAGGTTTTTCAATTACGATGTTAATAGGAATTATGTTCGGTACTATATCATCGATCTATGTAGTTTCTGCGTTAGCACTTGAGTTAGGTATGAAACGTGAACATCTAAGTAAAAGAGATATATTAAATAGCTGATAATATTCTCATGATCTGATCATAACAAATATAAAAGATGCTAAATTTTTAGCACGTTACTTAATTTAGTATTTCAAAAAAAATTAAATACCATGAGGTATGGATTTAATGAAACGTGCAGTTATTACTGGAATTGGTATTGTTTCTAGTATTGGAAATAATAGACAAGAAGTTTTGACATCTTTAAGTGATGGTAGGTCAGGAATTACCTTTTCCCAAGAGTTAAAAGATTCCGGCATGCGAAGTCATGTTTGGGGTAATGTCAAAATTAAAACCATTGATATCATTGATCGCAAAATTATGCGTTTTATGAGTGATGCTTCAATTTATGCTTATATTTCTATGAAAGAGGCAATTACAGATGCTAATTTAACCCCAGCAATGATCTCTCATGAACGCACGGGATTAATAGTTGGTTCTGGCAGTGGATCTGCTAAGTTTCAGGTTTTTGGCGCTGATGCAATGCGTAGCCCACGGGGTTTGAAAGCAATAGGACCTTATATAATAACTAAAGCTATGGCATCAGGAGTATCCGCCTGTTTAGCAACTCCATTTAAAATTAAGGGAGTTAATTACTCAATCAGTTCAGCATGTGCTACTTCGGCGCATTGTATTGGCAATGCGGTTGAACAAATTAAACTAGACAAACAGGATATTGTTTTTGCTGGTGGAGGAGAAGAACTGAGTTGGGAAATGGCATGTCAATTTGATGCGATGGGGGCTCTATCAACTAAATATAACGAATATCCACATAAAGCTTCCCGGGCTTATGATATTAATCGTGATGGATTTGTTATTGCTGGTGGAGCCGGAATAGTTGTAGTAGAGGAGTTAGAACATGCTTTAGCACGTCAAGCACACATTTATGCTGAAGTTATTGGATATGGTGCAAATTCTGATGGTGAAGACATGGTGGTTCCTTCTGGGGAAGGAGCGGCTCGCTGTATGCATTTGGCGCTCCAAAATATTGAAGATCCTGTGGACTATTTAAATGTTCATGGAACCTCAACACCGGTTGGTGATATCAAAGAATTAAACGCTATACGAGATGTCTTTGGTAACAATGCTCCAGCTATTTCAGCTACTAAATCAATGACAGGCCATTCTTTGGGAGCAGCGGGTGTTCAGGAGACAATTTATACCTTACTTATGCTAGAACAAGGGTTTATTGCTCCAAGCATTAATGTGGAAATTAAAGATCCAGCAGCAGAAGGAATAGATCTTATAACTGAATTCACGAGGCGTCCATTAATCACCGTAATGTCAAATAGTTTTGGTTTTGGAGGTACTAATGCGACACTGGTTATGCGTAAGTATAAAGATTAGTTTAAAAGAAGATATCTAGTCATTTAACTAATGGGTATCAATATTGCGTAATAGTTCATTAATACTAGTTTTTTCACGCGTTTTAGAATCTACTGTTTTTATAATCACAACACAATACAGACTATATTTTTGATCACTTTTTGGTAGACTACCAGGAACTATTACAGATCCTGCAGGAACATGTCCATAACTTATGGTTTGGTTTTTAGGGTTATAAATTTTGGTACTTTGACCTATATACACCCCCATAGAAATTACCGACCCTTCTCCAACTATAACACCTTCTACAATTTCAGAACGTGCACCAATGAAACAGTTATCTTCAATAATAGTTGGATTAAGCTGAATTGGTTCTAATACTCCACCAATTCCAACACCACCTGAAAGATGAACATTTTTTCCAATTTGTGCACAAGAACCAACCGTTGCCCATGTATCTACCATAGTGCCTTCATCAATAAAAGCGCCAATATTAACATAAGACGGCATTAAAACTGTATTTTTAGCTATAAAAGCACCTTCTCGCACTGTAGCTGGAGGTACTACACGTATCCCTGCTCTCTGGAAAAGACTTCTATCATAATTAGCAAATTTTAACGCAATTTTATCATAGTATTGATTTTCTGCACCATAAATAATCTGGTTTTGATTTATATGAAAATATAATGATATAGCTTTTTTTAGCCACTGGTGTGTTATCCATATATCATTGATTTTTTCAGCTACTCTAACTTTTCCAAGATCAAGTAATTTGATGACTTTGTTCACCGCTTCACGTGTAGCACTATCATTACTGGTAGCGTTGATTTTTGATCTTTGTTCAAAAGCTTGTTCAATAATATTTTTTAAATACTGCATTTAATATTCTCTTATTTAATAATAATTGCTCATTAAAGGTAAACTACAACCTCTTGTTATCTAGTTAATTTATCATATTAATTAAATTAATAATGTTTAATTATACGAGGTATTGTATCATCTTGACGTAAGGTGAGAATTTCACAACCTTTTTCAGTTACTGCAATAGTATGTTCATACTGTGCAGATAAACTACGATCCTTAGTTTTAACTGTCCAACCATCTTTCATAATGCGTACATGATCATTACCTGCATTCACCATTGGCTCAATAGTAAACGTCATACCAGTTTGAATACAGAAACCATAATCATCTGCATCATAATGTAGTATTTGCGGTGCTTCATGGAATGATTGACCAATACCGTGTCCACAATATTCTCGTACAATAGAAAAATCACATGATTCAACGTATTGTTGAATTGTTTTACCTAAAGTTCTTAATCTAATTCCAGGTCTAATCATACGTAAAGCCATATAAAGACTTTCCTGTGCTACCATACATAACCTTTTTGCTAGAATAGACGGGTTTCCTATGATAAACATTTTAGAAGTATCACCATGATACTCATCTTTTAAAACTGTAACATCAATATTAACAATATCTCCATTTCTTAGAAATTTTTCATAGTTTGGAATACCGTGGCAGACTACATCATTAACGGAAATGCAAACTGATTTTGGAAAACCACGATAACCCAAACATGCTGATCTAGCATGCTGTTTATTTAAAATATAATTATGACAGATACTATCTAACTCTCCAGTAGTTATCCCAGGTTTTACATATTGGACAATCATTTCTAATACTTCAGCAGCCAATTTACTAGCTCGACGGATTTTTTCTATCTGTTCTGTAGTTTTTATTAAATTTTTCATTTATAGACTTATATTTTTCTAAAGATTTAAAATCGATGATTTTATTGAGATAAATATAATAGCTGTTATTGGTGTGTTATAATAATTTATGTTATAACTATCGCATACTCGGTAATTTTTACTATAAAATAAACTGTAACGCAAACATATCTTAAATTAGCAATTATTGAACATAGAATTGCTTAATTCCACACCTATAAATGTCGAGGTAAGTTTATGGTAACTATTTCTATGCGCGAGATGCTTAATGCTGGCGTACATTTTGGCCATCAAGCCAGATACTGGAATCCAAAAATGAAACCATACATTTTTGGAATTCGTAATAATATTCATATTATTAATCTAGAAAAAACTTTACTTTTATTTCAAATAGCATTGATTGAGATGCAAAAAATTGCTTCTCGTAAAGGCAGGATATTATTTGTTGGAACTAAAAGGGCAGCAAATAAAGTAATACAAGATGCTGCAAAGAATTGTTCACAATACTTTGTAAATCATCGATGGTTAGGTGGAATGCTCACTAATTGGAAAACAGTTAGACAATCTATAAAAAGATTAAAAGATCTTGAAGTTCAATTTCAGGATGGAACCTTAGAAAAATTGACTAAAAAAGAAGCATTAATGCGCAGTCGTGAATTAAATAAATTAGAAAATAGTCTGGGTGGAATTAAAAATATAGGTGGTCTACCTGATGCTCTATTTATAATAGATGCAGATTATGAACAAATAGCTATTAATGAAGCTAAAAAATTAGGTATTCCTATTTTTGCAATTGTTGATACTAATTCTAATCCTGATGGAATTGATTTTATTATTCCAGGCAACGATGATGCCATCAGAGCGATCAATCTTTATTTAAATTATGTGGTTACCGCTATTATCCAAAGTAATTCTCATGATGATTCTAAGAAACATTTAAAGAATAGTAGTACTTTAAAATCAACCGCCAAATAATTGATATTAATCATTAGGAGAAAATATAAAATGGTTGAAATTACGGTTAATCAAATAAAGCAATTAAGAGAACGCACAGGTGCCGGTATAATGAATTGTAAACATGCTTTAATTAACGCTAATGGCAACATTGAAAAAGCAATTGATTATATGCGTAAAATTGGTGAGATACAAGCGGTAAATAAAGCTTCTCGTATTACAGCTGAAGGCATTATAATAATAAAAAATGAAGGTAATTACGGAGCTATGATTGAAATTAATTGTGAAACTGATTTTGTTGCTAAAGCAAACAACCTGAAAATTTTTGGTAACAATGTCATGAACACTGCAATTGTTGAACGCATTAATGATATTTCAATATTAAAAGCTAAAGTTGAAATTCAACGATTAGAATTAATCAATAAGATTGCTGAAAATATTAATATTAATCGTCTCGCAGTACTAGAAGGAGATCAACTTACCGCTTATTTACATAGTGATCGCATTGGTGTCATAGTTTCTACATCACCATCAAGTAACAAGCAATTATGTAAATATATTGCAATGCATATTGCGGCAAGTAAACCAAAATATCTTCAACCAGAACAAATACCGGTAGACATTATAGAACATGAGCGTCAAATTCAGCAGCAAATTGCCAAAAACTCTGGCAAAGCTTTGATTTTAGCCAATCAAATCATTGAAGGACGTCTTAGTAAATTTATTGATGAAATCACCTTAACTGGTCAGAAATTTATTTTCGAACCTAGTAAAACTGTAGGACACGTTTTAAAAGAACATCACCTTAAGGTGATCAATTTTATACGTTTTGAAATTGGTGAAAATCTCTAAAATAAATATAACATTAATTACTAATATTATTCTAATTAAACTAATGCCTGATATTAATAGAACTATATACCAACGTGTTTTACTTAAGCTTAGTGGAGAAGCCCTACTAGGTACTAAAAAATTTGGAATTGATACTCATTTATTATATCGGATAGCAAAAGAAGTCAAACAACTAGTAGAATTAGCCGTGCAAATTGGTATTGTGATTGGTGGAGGTAATATAGTTAGGGGGGCCACTTTAGCTAAGTCTGGTATTAATCGCGTAGCAGGAGATCATATGGGTATGTTAGCAACTGTTATAAACGGCTTAGCAATTTTAGACGCATTACATCGTAACTCTATCAATGCTCACCTTATGTCAGCCATCCCACTTAATGGAGTATGCGATATTTATAGCTGGGCAAAAGCTATCAATCTTCTCAAGAATCAACGAGTAGTTATTTTCTGTGCTGGTATAGGTAATCCATTTTTTACTACTGATTCAGCAGCTTGTTTACGTGGAATTGAAATCGAAGCTAACGTGATACTTAAAGCTACCAAGGTTGATGGTGTTTTTTCCGCCGATCCATTTCAATACCCTAATGCCATATTATATGAAAAAATTACTTATCAACAAGTCATCGAACAAGAATTAAAAATCATGGATCTGGCAGCTTTAACATTAGCACGTGACTATAATATTCCAATTAAGGTTTTTAATATTAATAAACCTGGTGCCTTACACCGGATAATAATTGGAGCAAAAGAAGGAACCTTGATTACCTAAATTAAATACACAATTAATATTAATTGTGATAGGCTAATCTAAGATATTATAAAGGTTATAACGTGATCATAAAAATAAAAAAAGATACAGAGATACAGATGGAAAAATGTGTCAGCATCTTTAACCATCACATTAATAAAATTAGAACTGGAAGGGCAACACCTAGTCTAATTGATAATCTTACCATTGAATATTATGGAGTAGCTACTCCATTACGTAATATTTCTAATATTATAGTTGAAGATTACCGAACTCTTGTGATTACAGTTTTTGACAGAGATTTAATTTCATCAATTGAAAAATCTCTTAGAGCTTCTGATTTAGGACTGAATCCTAATACCGCAGGAACGGTGATTAGAATTATTTTACCTTCTTTAACCGAAGAACGACGTAATCAATTAAGTAAATTAGTACGTAGTGAAGCTGAACAATCTAAGGTATGTGTACGTAATATACGTCGTGATGCCAATATTAAAATAAAATCGCTACTCAAATTGAAGCAAGTTAGTCAAGATGAGGAGCATCGTACACAAAATATAATTCAAAAAATAACAGATGATTATATCAAAAAAATTGATGAAATTATGAATATAAAAATTAAAGAGTTGATAACTTTTTAAAAAAGTATCATGAAACGACTAACCATTCTTGGATCAACGGGTTCAATAGGTACTACTACACTTAGTATAGTGGATGAAAATCCACATTTGTTTACAGTCCAAGCTCTTGTTGCAGGTTATAATGTTGATCTTATGGTAGAACAGTGTTACAAATATCAGCCAGCTTGGGCAGCAATGTTTGATCAATCTTCAGCCAAACTGTTACATAATAGTTTACAATCATTAAATTTACCAACCAAAGTTTTAGCAGGAGAACAAGCTGCTTGTGAATTAGCAACGCTAGATGATGTAGATCAGGTAATGTCGGCAATAGTTGGTACTGCAGGACTACTTCCTACAATAGCTGCGATACGTGCTGGCAAAAAAGTTTTGTTAGCTAATAAAGAAGCCTTAGTAATCTGTGGAAATTTATTTATGGAAGCTGTATGTAACGCACAAGCACAATTATTACCAGTTGATAGTGAACATAATGCAATTTTTCAGAGTTTACCTACTAATTTTCAACAACATTTAGGTTATGCATCTTTAATTGATAATGGAGTTGAAAGCCTTATTATTACAGGATCGGGTGGTCCTTTTCTTAACATTCCAATATCGGATTTAGAACATGTAACTCCTGAACAAGCTTGTAATCACCCAAATTGGAAAATGGGAAGAAAAATATCTGTAGACTCTGCTACTTTGATGAATAAAGGATTAGAATATATTGAAGCACGTTGGTTATTTAATGCAACAGATATGCAAATAGAAGTATTGATACACCCTCAATCAGTAATTCATTCTATGGTGCGTTATATAGATGGCAGTGTTTTAGCACAACTTGGATTACCAAATATGAAAATTCCTATTGCACATGCCATGGCATGGCCGAAACGTCTCATTAATAATGTTAATCAAATAGATTTTAAAAAAATTAATAATTTGACTTTTCAGGAGCCTAATTTAGAACGTTATCCTTGTCTGAAGCTAGCGATAGATTGTTGTAAAAAAGGTTTAGTTGCAACAATTACATTGAATGCTGCTAATGAAATCGCAGTGAACGCTTTTCTTAATTTTAAAATTTCTTTCCCTGCTATTCCAGCTATAACTACAGCAGCATTGGAGTCTTTTTCTTGTCAAGAACCACAAAGCGTAGAAGAAGTGATTATAATTGATAGATTAGTACGTATTCATATAGCAGAATTATTAAATTCTTATCTTTAGTATAAAAATGTTAGATTTTTATATCCACGATATTAGTTAATAATTTTTCTGGAGGCGAATTTTATGAATAAGGAGTGAATTTCTATGTTGATTGATAATCCTAAACCACCTCTAAACTTTAAAAATCAAGGGCTTCGTCATGTAGCTATTATTATGGATGGTAATGGTCGTTGGGCAACTCTTAAGGGTAAGTTGCGTGTGATGGGTCATAAGGCTGGAGTAAATTCTGTACGTCGTGCAGTACGTTTTGCAGTAAATCATCAAATAGAAGTACTCACCCTTTATGCATTTAGTAGCGAGAATTGGAAACGACCAGCACAAGAAGTAGTAGCATTAATGAAACTATTTCTAAGGACATTGGAGAATGAGTTAGTAAGATTACATCAGCATAATATACGACTATGTATTATTGGGGATATAAGTAATTTTAATGCTCCATTACAGGATTGTATTCGTCAGGCTGAAGGACTTACTAAAAAAAATACTGGATTAATACTTAATATAGCTGCTAATTATGGAGGACGTTGGGATATTATTCATGGAATCAAAAAAATAGCTACCTTAGTACAAAAAGGAATGGTTCAACCAGATCAAATAAATGAATCGGTATTTTCAAAATATCTTTGTCTCAATGATTTAGCTCCAGTAGATCTAGTAATTCGAACAGGAGGTGAATATAGAATTAGCAATTTTTTACTATGGCAAATGGCATATACTGAGCTTTATTTTACTGAGGTCCTATGGCCTGATTTTAATGAACAAGTTTTTGAAGGGGCATTGAAGGCTTTTTCACAAAGACAGCGACGTTTTGGTAATATCACTACACTATAAAATTTACCATAAAGGAGATCAACTATTTTTAAGCAGCGCATGCTTACTGCATTAGTACTCATTGCAATTTTAATGGGAGTATTATTCTACTTACCCATAGCTGTATTTTATTTTTTTATGATGCTTATTTGTATATTAGCAGCAGGTGAATGGTGTCAATTATCCGGATTTTATCAAAAATATCAAAAGTTAATGATCTCAAGTTTATTCGGAATAATTTGGTTACTATTAATTATAAATTCCTGGAATAATACTATTTTAATTATTTCACCAATGATCAAATCATTACTTTTCTTATCAGTATGGTGGTGGATTTTGGCATTGTTTTTAATTATTACTTATCCAGGTCTTGCAGGATTTTGGCGTAATTCCAAAATATTACGGTTAATATTTGGCATGCTTACTATAACACCGTTTGGTGCGGGAATTTTAGCATTACGTCAGTTTAACTATGAAGCTAATCATTATACTGGAGCTATATCTTTATTATACATAATATCTTTAGTGGTTGCAGTAGATTCTGGATCTTATTTATTTGGTAAATGGTTAGGTAAACATCCCTTAATACTAAAAATCTCTCCAGGCAAAACCTGGGAAGGGATAATAGGTGGATTGTTCACTTCTGCTTTAATTTATTGCTTATTTTCAATGAGGTTTATCTCTTTACAATTACCATTCAAAGTAATGTCAGTTACCATATTAATAGTGTCAATAATTTCAGTGTTAGCTTCAATATTAGGCGATCTTACTGAAAGTATGTTAAAACGTGAAGCTGGAATTAAAGAAAGTAGTAATTTAGTTCCTGGTCACGGAGGAGTGCTTGATAGAATAGATAGTTTTACAGCTGCTATACCTATATTTGCATGCTTATTACTGCTATTTGGTAAGCTCAGATAGAGGAAATTATGTTAGATACACTACTATTGAGTGGTACTGCTTTTATTATTGCCCTAGGTATATTAATTACCGTTCATGAATTTGGACATTTTTTGGTAGCAAGATATTGTGGAGTACATATTGAAAGTTTTTCCATTGGATTTGGGAAACCATTATATACGTGGTACGATAGTAAAGGTACACAGTATATGATATCAATTATTCCATTAGGTGGATTTGTAAAAATGCTTGTAATCAATGACGATCAAGAGATGTGTCAACAAGCTTTTAACAATAAAACTATTTTGCAGCGTGCGGCTATTATTATAGCAGGTCCTCTTGCTAATATATTTTTGGCTATGATGATCTACTGGGTAGTATTTTTGCTTGGAATTCCTATTAACAGACCTATTATTAATGAAGTAAAATCTGGATCTATAGCTTTTCAAGCTGGTTTGCGACCCCAAATGGAATTTCAATCTATTGGTAATATAGTAATTTTTGATTGGAATGATGTACGGATAGCATTGATAACGAAAATGGGTCTGGTTAGCACAAGAGTAAAATTGATTGATTGGCGATCATCGCAACCCATCATTAAATATCTTAATTTAAGTCATTGGTATTTGGATCCAGAAAAAAACGATCCACTTCTATCTATAGGAATTAAGCCGTATGCTTTACATATTGAACCAATTTTATCGGCAGTTCAACCTGAATCTGCAGCTAGTAGAGCAGGATTAAAAATAGGAGATCAAATAATTCAATTTGATGGACATCATTTAATACAATGGCAAGATTTTGTGAATTATATTCGTCACCATGCAGAACAAACTATTCGGATTGTAATTAAGCGACATAATAAAATATTGAATTTTTCAGTTAGTTCAATAAAAAAATCTGATAAAGATCACAGCGGATTTATTGGGGTGAGTCCCAAGATTGTTTATGAATCTGAAAATTATAAATTTTTGATGAAATATGATCCAGTAATGGCCTTGATTATGGCGGCTAAAAAAACTTGGCAGTTAATTAATGTAACTGTTAGCATGCTTAAAAAATTGATACTTGGTAAAGCAAACTTAAGTCACCTTAGTGGACCACTGTCTATGGCTCAAGGGGCTGGAATATCTGCAAGATATGGTTTGATTTATTATTTAATGTTCTTAGCTTTAATAAGTGTTAATCTGGGAATTATTAATATGTTTCCCTTACCAGTATTGGATGGAGGTCATTTTTTATTTCTGATTATAGAAACTATTCAAGGAAAAACATTATCTAATAACATTAAAGAACTAAGTTATCGTATTGGAACAATTATTTTGATAATCCTCATGTTAATTGCATTATTTAATGATTTTTCACGTATCTTATTATATCGTTAAGGAAATTGTATATTCGATGGTAATCAAATTTTGGCTTATTATCATTCTACTGATTTTTAGTAGCAAAATGGTTATATCTGGTACAAATCAATTTGTAATCAAAAATATATATTTTAAAGGTTTACAGCGTATCACCATAAATGCGGTATTACTTACTATACCTATACGTGTTGGTGATCTTGTTTCCCAAGAAGATATTAGTAATACTATTCGCGCATTATTTTTCACTAAATATTTTGATAACGTAGAAATATTACGCAACCGCAATATTTTAATTATTAAGTTAAAAGAACGTCCTCTTATCAATCAGATAATAATTTCCGGCAATAAATTATTAGGGATAAATAAAATTAAAAACATTTTGGAAGATTATGGAATTAAAGTAGGAAATTTTTTAGATTTATCCAAAATTAATATTTTTGAAAGAAACATGGAAAACTCTTATTATCTAAATGGCAATTATACTGCTCAAGTAAAATTCATTGTTAAATCATTATCAGATCAGTGGGTTAAAATAAAAATAATATTTGAAGAAGGTAAGTTAGCTAATATTAATAACATTATGATCGTTGGTAACCAAAATTTTTCTTACAAAAAATTAATCAAAATTTTTGATACAGTTTCAGCATGGCATTTTATAAATCACCATCAATATCCTCTATCAAAATTATCCCTTAATCTTGAAAAATTACGCAATTTTTATATGGATCATGGTTATATACATTTTAAAGTAAACTCAGCGAAGATTTTTTTTAACCCAGAAAAACAGGTAATTAATGTAACTATCTATATCAGTGAAGGAGCTCGATATAAAATAAAAAAAATTATTTTTAATAATGAATTTTTCAGTAATAATCTGAAGATAAAAAATCTAGCCATTCTTCATAATGGAGAATGGTATAATAGAAATAAAATTAAAAATACCGAAAATCTTATCAAAGATTTTCTAGAAAATAACGGTTATGCTTGGCCTTATGTAGTTACTAGAATAATAATTAAAGAGACTGATAAAACCTTGCAATTAATTATTAATATTTATCCAGGTCAACGCTATTATGTACATAGAATTTTTTTTCAAGGAAATAATTTAACTAAAGACTCTATATTACGTCGAGAATTGCGGCAAATAGAAGGAATCTTCCTTAATAAGAGCATAGTATATCAAGATCAAGAACGCCTCAATTATCTCGGTTATTTTGAATCAGTAAATGTAAATATTATATCTACACCAGGTACTACTAACCAGGTAGATATCATATACCAAGTAAAAGAACGCAATATAGGATCAATCAATTTTGGGATCGAATTTAATTCTAAAGCTAGTGTAAATTACCAAACTGATTTTTCACAGAACAACTGGTTAGGTACTGGTTATAAAATTAGTTTAAGTGGTCAAAGAAATATATTTAAAAATTCTACAGAATTTATAGTAACTAATCCCTTTTTTACAGTAAAAGGTATAAGTATTGGAGAACATATATTTTATAAATATATAACTAATCCGGATTTAGATGCTTATCAATACAGTTATAAAAACTATGGCATCAGTGAAAACTTAGACTTTAAAATTAGTAAACATAATATAATTGATATTGGAATAGGTTATATTACTCATACTATATCACATATGCCAGCCCAATTAGCGATGTGGCGTTCTTTAAATATAGGGTCAATGAGTGATGGAAACTATCAAGATAATGCTTTTACATTTCAATTGGGATGGAGGTATAAAAATATTTTTAGAAAAATATTTTCTATGTATGGAAATCATAGTCAACTCCATGGAACATTATATCTTAATAAAATCAATAATATCTACTATAGAGTAATTTTTGATTCTGGACAATATTTACCAATGAAACATAAAAATAAATGGATTATATTCATACATGGACAGATCGGTTATAGTGGAGGAATTAATATAAAAGAAAGTCCTTTATTTGAAAATTTTTATGCTGGTGGTCTAACATCGGTACGAGGTTTTACTCTAAAAAGTATTGGTCCAAAAGCGGTTTATTATCATTCAATAATGCATTCATGTAATCAAAAACCACTTTGCATTTCTAATGATACGATTGGCGGAAATGTTATGGCTATCGCAAGTATAGAATTAATCTCACCAGTATATAATCTAGTAAATCTAGGAGCAATTCGATCATCCCTTTTTCTAGATTTAGGATCAATATGGGATAGTAAGTGGGCAAATAATTATCAGATAATAAATTATGAAATTCATGATTATAGAGATCCCATAAATAATTTACGAGTTTCTAGCGGAGTTAGTATACAATGGATGTCTATATTAGGTCCAATTACCTTATCTTATTCCAAGCCTATAACACACTATAAAGGTGATAAAATAGAATCGTTCCAATTTAGAATTGGAACTAGTAGTATTAATTAATATTACCACCATTTATACCAGACTACGTAAAGAGTAGTTGTTTAATATTACCCTTATTCAGGAAGGAGTTTGCTAGTGAAAAAATGGTTAGGTACTTTTGTAATTATGATCAGTGTTACCTTAGGAGCGGTTTTAGCTAGTGCTCAAACTATAAATAGGTTTGCAATAGTTAATATAGTAAGTATTTTTCAGCGATTACCAAAAATTGAATCGATTTCCAAACAACTTGAACAAGAATTCCAAGGTCGGGCTCATAACTTACAGCTTATGGAGGAGAATCTTGAAAAAAAGATACAACGTTTACAACTTGATGGTTCAAAAATGAATACAAGTGAACATCATAAATTAGAACAAGAAATTATTTTAGAACGCAAAGCACTAGCAAATAAAGCACAGGAATTTGAAACTGATAAGCATGATCGTCAAATTGAAGAACAAAACAAAATATTGAGTATGATTAGAGAAGGCATTAAAACAGTAGCTAGTGGAAAATATGATGTAGTGTTTAATGCTGATGCTATCATGTATGCGAATCAACTAGATGATCTTACTGAAGAAGTATTAAACCAGGTAAAATTACCATAATTGGTATAAAATTATATTTTTTAGCATTCACTAGATATGTAAAAAACTACGGTAAATAATTTGAAATTTTATTGATCACCTAAACATTCGATCACAAAATTATTCATAGTGGCATGGTTATCAATCATAGGTATTTACATGGTTGTACCTTAAAATCCTCCTATAAAAATTGAATTTATTATTCAGTGATACCTATAAAACACAATAAATCTAGCTGATGCAATATTAATCAATAATCTAAATTAAATAAGGTATTCTATTCATTGGCAGTTATTTCTTCAGGTCATGTTATTAATTATATCAATTTGATGACAGGAAGATAAATTTTGGGTACTAAAAATAACATTTTTCAAATTGAAAAAATCTTAGAATTGTTACCACATAGATTTCCTTTTTTGCTAATTGATCGCGTGCTTTATTTCGAAAAGGGACATTTTGTACGAGCCGTAAAAAATGTTTCTTTTAATGAGCCATTTTTTCAAGGTCATTTTCCTAATCAACCAATTTTTCCTGGAGTATTAATTATTGAGGCTATGGCACAAGCTACTGTAATTCTAGCTTTCAAGAGCTGGGATAAATTGGAGAAAAGTGAACTTTATTATCTGGCTAGTATTGATAAAGCGAGATTCAAACATCTGGTATTACCAGGAGATCAAATGATATTAGAAGTAGAATTTATTAAAGAACGAAGTGGAATGGCACGTTTTAGAGGAATAGCTAAAGTAAATAATGAATTAGTTTGTGAAGCATCACTCATGTGTGCTCGTCGTATCGAGACGTAAATTAATTAATAAAATTTTAATATTTATCCGCTTATTTAATTGCTGATCATAATATAAAATGCTCAATGTTAAATATTATCTACATTATTCGTAGTGTAGTAATGCATCATAACTTAGTAAAAACTATTGAAATAATTAATATTATTAAATTCTACTAAAAAATATAAATATGACTCAACCTCTTTTTATTCACCTGCGAGTTCATAGTGATTATTCTATACGATATGGATTAGCCAAACCAAAGGCATTGGTAAAAAAACTCGCTGAGCTAAAGATGCCATCGATGGCATTAACTGATTTTTCAAATTTTTTTGGACTATTAAAATTTTACATTTCGGCACAGAATACAGGTATTAAACCTATTATAGGAAGTGAATTTAATTTAGTTAATAATCTTATTGATAATGATTTCAATCAAATTACTGCCTTAGCATCAAGCAACCAAGGATATAGAAATTTGACTTTACTAATATCACGTTCTTATCAATGTGGTTCTAGTTTAGAAGGTCCAACCATTCTCAAAGAATGGCTTGTGGAATTTGCAGAAGGTCTCATCTTACTTTCTGGTGGTCGTCTGGGAGATATTGGAAAAAATTTATTACGTGGTAATGATGGTTTAGTTTTACAAAATTTAAATTTTTATCGCAAATATTTTCCAGAGCGCTATTATTTAGAGTTAATTCGCACTGGTCGATTAAATGAAGAAAATTATATACAGGCGGCGATATCACTTAGTCAGACTGAAAATATACCGGTAGTTGCGACTAATGACGTTTATTTTATTAATGCATCTGATTTTAATGCACACGAGATTAGACTAGCTATTCATGAAGGTTGTACTCTCAATAATTCTAAACGTTTAATAAAATATAGCCCTCAGCAATATTTACGCAGTGAACAAGAAATGTGCAGTTTGTTTAAAGATATTCCTGAGGCACTTGAAAATAGTGTAGAAATTGCAAAACGTTGTAATGTTACCATTGCCATCGGAGAGTATTTTCTCCCACAATTTCCTACTGGTACGATCAGTATAAAGGATTATCTTGTTAAACATGCAAGTCAAGGCCTTGAAAACCGTTTAGAATTTTTATTTCCTAATAAAAAACTCCGCGAAAAAAAACGGGTAGTATATGATGATCGTTTACAAATGGAACTTCAAATTATTAATCAAATGGGGTTTTCAGGTTATTTTCTTATTGTCATGGAATTTATTCAATGGGCAAAAGATAACGGTGTGCCAGTAGGTCCAGGAAGAGGTTCTGGTGCGGGCTCTCTCGTAGCTTATGCATTAAAAATTACTGATTTAGATCCAATAGAATTTGACTTAATATTTGAGCGATTTCTTAATCCACAGAGAATTTCTTTACCGGATTTTGACATCGATTTTTGTATGGAAAAAAGAGATCAAGTAATTGAACATGTGGCTGAAAAATATGGAAGAGATGCGGTTTCACAAATCATTACTTTTGGTACTATGACAGCAAAATCAGTTATCAGAGATGTTGGAAGGGTGCTTGATTATCCTTATAGTTTCGTGGATCGCATTGCCAAACTTATTCCATCTCATATAGGAATAACATTAAATAAAGCTTTGAATAAAGTACCAAAACTAGCTGAAATCTATAATTCAAATGAAGAAGTAAAAGTATTAATTAATATGGCACAACAGCTGGAAGGAGTGATACGTAATGCAAGTAAACATGCTGGTGGAGTAGTAATTGCTCCAACCAAAATTACTGATTTTGCACCTCTTTACTATGATGAAGATAGCAATCATCCAGTTACACAATTTGATAAAGATGATGTTGAATATGTAGGATTAGTCAAATTTGATTTTCTTGGTTTAAAAACCTTAACAATTATTAATTGGACACTGGAAATGATTAATCATAATCGTTCCAAACAAGGAGAATCACTGCTCGATATTACCATAATTCCACTGGATGATCCAAAAAGTTTTGCTATGTTACAACAAGCAGAAACTACAGGGATCTTTCAACTTGAATCTAGTGGAATGAAAAAATTAATCAAAAAACTCCGCCCGGATTGTTTCGAAGATATCATCGCACTGATAGCATTATTTAGACCAGGACCATTGCAATCAGGTATGGTAGAAAATTTTGTTAATCGTAAACACGGAAAAGAGAAAATTTCATATCCAGATAGCAAATGGCAACATTCCTTATTAAAACCAATTCTAGAACCTACTTACGGTATTATTCTATATCAAGAACAAGTTATGCAAATTGCTCAAATTTTAGCAGGTTATACACTAGGTGAAGCAGATATATTGAGACGTGCTATGGGTAAGAAAAAACTAGAAGATATGATTCAGCAACGTTCTGTATTCCGTTTAGGCGCCGAAAAAAATGGAATTAACAGTACTTTAGCAATGAAAATATTTAATTTATTAGAAAAATTTGCTGGATATGGTTTTAATAAATCTCATTCAGCAGCTTATGCCTTACTTTCTTATCAAACTTTATGGTTGAAAACCCACTATCCAGCACAATTTCTGGCAGCAGCTATGAATGCAGATCTTGATGATCAAGATAAAATTATTACGTTATTAGAAGTTAGTAAGCATTTAGATATTCAGATATTACCACCAACTATTAACACCGGAAGTTATAAATTTTTTGTAAATCATGATAATCAAATAGTTTATGGACTAGGAGCTATTAAAGGAATAGGTAAGGGACAAATAGAAACTATTCTAAAAATTAGACAAACGGGAGGTAATTTTATTGATATCTTTGATTTGTGCGCACGTACTAAAATGAAAAAAATTCACCGTAAAGTAATAGAAAAATTAATTTTTTCGGGGGCTTGTGATGCTCTAGGTCCACATAGAGCAGCAATGATAGAAGTATTAGAAGAGGCTTTAAAAGTCGCAAATCAGTATAAGGAAAAACATCATGGCCAAAGAGAAATTTTGGGCATAATGTCAGAAAAATCCCAGAAAATTGAACAATTATATGCGATAACTACTCCATGGCAACCGTTAGTTCTTCTAGCAAAAGAACGCGAAACGTTGGGCTTGTATTTAACTGGTCATCCCATTAACCAATACATTAAAGAGATTGAACATTATACTAGTAGCGGTATAAAAATTAAAAAGGTAAAATTTTGTAAAATTGGCCAAATTATTCAAATAGCAGGATTAGTAGTTAATAGCCGTATCGTGGCCACCAAAAGTGGTCAACGTGAAATTGTAATTTGCAGATTAGAGGATGATACATCTCATATAGATGTAATATTATTCAATAACATTTTTGAAAAATATAAAAATTTATTAACAAAAGATAAAATTATCATTGTTACTGGGCAAGTCAAGCTAGATAATTTTAGTAATAACTTTCAAATTATAGCTAATAAGTTAATAGATATTAATGAAGCCCGTACAAAATATGTACGTGGACTTACTATTCTACTAACTACTAAACATATTACTACACATATTTTAAATAAATTACATGATTGTTTAAAACAGTATTCTGGGTTAATTCCAGTACATATGTACTATCAAAATAATGTTGTTAAGGTTATGCTAGGCAATTCAAGTATTAACTGGCGAATATCAATAAGTGATTCATTACTTAATGATCTCAGGGCATTATTAGGAGCAGAATATGTTAATTTAGAGTTTAATTAATATAGGAATATAATGAGTATTAATTATTTAGATTTCGAACAGTCAATTGTTGAATTAGAAGGAAAAATTAATTCCTTAGTTTTTATCGCTAAAAAACAAGATTCAAAAACTTCTATGAATTTATATGAAGAGATTTATAAGCTACGTGAAAAAAATCTTGAATTAACGAGAAAAATCTTTGCAAATTTAGGTACTTGGCAAATTGTACAATTAGCACGTCACCCCCTACGACCTTATACTCTAAACTACATAGAAAAAATATTTACAGATTTTGATGAACTCGCAGGTGAAAAATTTTATGCAGATGATAAAGCTATTGTAGGTGGTATGGCTCGTCTCGCAGATCGTCCGGTAATGATCATTGGTCATCAAAAATGTCGTGAAACCCCAGATAAAATTAAACGTAATTTTGGAATGCCGGCTCCAGAAGGTAACCGAAAAACATTACGTTTAATGGAACTGGCTGAACGTTTTAATATGCCAATCATTACATTTATTGATACTACTGGAGCAGATGCCGAACGGGCACAAGCAGAAGCTATTGCTCATAACATTCGTGAAATATGCGTATTAAAAGTCCCTATAATATGTACTGTTATAGGAGAAGGTGGTTCTGGTGGTACTTTAGCCATTGGAGTAGGTGATATACTCAATATGCTACAATATAGCACATATTCGGTAATTTCCCCTGAAGGTTGCGCATCAATATTATGGAAAAGTGTTAAAAAAGCACCGCTAGCGGCAGAAGCGATGGGAATCATAGCTTCAAAATTAAAAGAACTTAAGTTAATTGATACGGTAATTCAAGAACCACTGGGTGGTGCACACAGAGATCCCGCAGCAATGGCGGCATCATTAAAAACCCAATTACTTGAAGATTTACATTATTTAGATCTTCTTAATACTGAAGAACTACTAAAACGTAGATATCAAAGATTAATGAATGTATAAATAATATAAATTTTATTAAATTATGTCTAATATCATTGATAAAATTGAAAAAAACCTTTTTGGTCATTTAAAATTACTCATTGCATATAGTGGTGGTTTAGATTCAACCGTATTATTACATCAATTAATGCTATTACGTAATCATCGTCCAGAATTAAAATTGCGCGCCATTCATATTAATCATGGAATCAGTCCCGCTGCAGATGGCTGGGTAGAACATTGTTATCAACAATGTAAAATATGGCAAATACCTTTAAAAATCATTAAAATTACTCAACTAGATATAAAACAAGGACTTGAAGCGGCCGCACGTATCGCACGTTATAATGCTTTTAAAAAAATCCTTTTAAAAGGAGAAATATTATTAACTGCACAACATCTTGATGATCAATGTGAAACTTTTTTACTGGCGCTTAAAAGGGGAAGTGGTCCTGCAGGTTTAGCAGCGATGCCATCAGAAATAAAAATTGGTAATAATATTTTCATACGTCCGATGTTAGATCAAAGTCGCCAAGATATTGAAAAATGGGCGCTCAAACATCATCTTCAATGGGTTAATGATCAAAGTAATTTTGATACTCGTTTTGACCGAAATTTTTTACGGATTAAAATATTACCCTCACTTAAGAAAAGATGGCCAAGTTTTCTTGAAGCAGTAGCACGCAGTTCTCAGTTGTGTGCTGAACAAGAACAATTATTAGAAGAGTTATTAGCAGAATCACTTGATAAGTTAACACAACCAGATAAATCTTTAAAAATAGATCTATTACATAGTTATAGTAAATTTCATCGTTATGGTATCTTAAGAAAATGGCTTGCTAAAAAAAATATTATACCCTCGCGTCATATTATACAATGTATTTGGCATCAAGTAATATGTAGTCGTAAAGATGCATGTCCCTGTTTAAAAATAGGTAAATATGAAATTAGACGCTATCGTCATGCTATTTACTTAATTAATATAATGCCTCCTATACGTGATGATGTACTTCATTGGTCATCTCCTTGGCAACCCTTAAACTTACCTCAAGATTTAGGTACAATAAAATTAAATAATCATGGTATTACTATGCGTTCTCCTATCAAGGGCGAACAAGTAACAATACGTTTTAAAATTAAAGGTAAATTTTACGTTTTAGGACGTATGCATAGCAAATCCATTAAAAAAATATGGCAAGAATATTCGGTACCTCCCTGGCTAAGAGAGCGGATTCCTCTTATTTTTTATAATGATAAATTAATAGCTGCATTAGGTGTTTTTATAACTAATGATGGAAAAAGTAACTTTCAAGAGAATTGGTGTATAAGCTGGGAAAATAAATCGGTTATTCAGTAATTTTTTTAAGTAGAAAATCTATAATATCTTTAGTTTTAATCATATATTTTTCATTTTTAGATCGAGCTTGATACTCAATTTCATCATGGTTTAAATTACGTTCACTAATAATAATCATATGCGGAATACCTATCAATTCCATATCAGCAAACATTACACCTAGGTTGGATTCGTTTCTATCATCAATAAGGCTATCAATATGATGTATACATAATGCTGAATAAATATTTTCTGCAATAGCTTTTACTTTAGTAGATTTATATAAATTTACTGGTAAAATTGCTACTTTAAAAGGAGCTATAACATTTGGCCATATAATACCACGATCATCATAATTTTGTTCAATTATAGTAGCAATTAGACGAGATATTCCTATTCCATAACAACCCATATATAGTGGTTGCCGTCCTGCATTATTTTGTACCTTAAATTTCAGATTTTCTGAATACCTAGTACCAAGCTGAAAGATATGTCCAACTTCGATGCTTGAATGAATTTTTAACAAGCCATGTCCATCAGGGCTTGGATCTCCAGATCGTACATTACGAAGATCTGCAACTTGCGGTAAAGGTAAGTCTCTTTTCCAGTTTATGCCAATATAATATTGACCGTCAATATTTGCTCCTGCACAAAAATCATTGAGCACCATAACACTTCTATCTGCTATTATGGGAATAGGAAGATTAATGGGACCAAGATAATTGGATCCGGCTCCACCAGTAATACTGATAATTTCTTCTTCATTAGCAAATGTTAATGGTTTTGCTACCATATTGATCTTTTCTAATTTCAACATATTTAATTCATGATCTTCACGAATTAATAGGGCCACTAGTTTATGCCCGCTTTTTTTTTTTGCCTTAACTACTAGTGTTTTAATGATTTTTTCTCTTGGAATTTGATATTTTTCCATTAAATTAGTGAGATTTTTATCATTTTTGCTATCTATTTTAAGCATTAGTTGAGTAGCATCCGGACATTGATTGGGGTATGGAAATGCTTCCGCTAAATCAATATTTGCCGCATAATCTGACATAGTGGAATAAACAATTTTATTTTCACCGCTTTTCGTTAATACCTGAAATTCATGAGAAAAATTGCCCCCCATACAACCAGTATCTGCCTGTACTATGCGATAATTTAAGCTTAATTTATGAAAAATTCTACTATAAGCATTATACATTTTCATATAAGTTTCTTGCAGTGAATTGCTATCATAATGAAACGAATAAGCATCTTTCATCATAAATTCCCTGGAACGTATAGTACCAAAACGCGGGCGGGCTTCATCACGAAATTTAGTTTGTATCTGATAAAAAATTATAGGCAATTGCTTATAAGAATTTAGCAACTTACGCATTAAATCTGTAATAACTTCTTCATGTGTAGGACTTAATACAAAATTACGTCCACTTCTATTCAATAACCTTAATAACTCTGGTCCATACTCATACCAACGACCGCTATCTTGCCAAAGTTCAGCTGGTTGAAGTATCGGCATAAAAATTTCTAAAGCACCAATATTATTCATTTCTTCGCGTATGATATTTTCGAGTTTTCTTAGGACACGTATTCCAATAGGTAACCACGTATATAAACCAGATGCGAGTTTACGAATTAAACCAGCACGTAGCATTAATTGATAACTGATTAGTTCAGTTTTAGATGAAACTTTTTTAAGGGTAAATAAGGGATATTGAGTAGTACGCATATTAATTATCAGTTGATTATTTTAATGAATTTAAATCTCAGAATTTAGTAAAGCTGCCAAGTTTGCAGTAGCTTCTTCAGTACTTAATTTTTTACTGTTATCAACCTCATTTTGATTAATACTCAATTTATCTCTATGGTAGGCATATCCTGTTCCTGCTGGGATCAATCTTCCAACAATTACATTTTCTTTAAGACCACGTAATTCATCGATTTTTCCGGCAACAGCTGCCTCGGTCAAGACACGAGTGGTCTCTTGAAATGATGCTGCTGAGATAAATGATTCAGTGGCTAATGATGCCTTAGTAATACCTAATAAATCCCGAACATAACTGGCACCTAGTTTTCCATTACTTTGTAATTTACGATTTTCAATTTTAACACGAGACTGCTCTACTTGTTCACCAATGAGAAAAGAGCTATTACCTGCTGTTTGAATTGTTACTTTACGTAACATTTGGCGTACAATGACTTCGATATGCTTATCGTTAATTTTGACACCTTGCAAACGATATACTTCCTGTACTTCATTCGTAATATATCGTGTTACTGCATAAATGCCACGCAAGCGTAAAATATCATGTGGTGACTCTGGACCATCAGATATTACATCACCACGTTCTACATGTTCTCCTTCAAAAACATTGAGATGTCGCCATTTAGGAATCATTTCTTCATATGGATCATTATCATCAAGCGGCGTAATGACTAAACGTCTTTTACCTTTAGTATCTTTTCCAAAAGATATAATACCACTTATTTCTGCCAGAATTGCGGATTCCTTGGGACGACGAGCTTCAAATAGATCTGCTACTCGCGGTAAACCACCAGTTATATCCTTAGTACCACCATATTCCAGGGGTACTCTGGCTATTGTATCACCTGCATTAACCCATATATTATCTTCAAGTTGAACAATAGCTCTTCTCGGTAGAAAATATTGTACTGGGGTATCGGTACCCGTAACTAATATCTCATTGCCATTGTTATCCATAATTTTTAAAGCGGGTCGCAATTCTTTACCACCATAAGTACGCTCGGCTGCTGCATCCAATAAAACAATAGAAGTTAAGCCTGTTAAATCATCAGTTTGACGGATAATAGTTTGTCCCTCAATCATATCTGTGAAACGAATAAAACCACTTACTTCAGTAACAACTGGCATAGTATGAGGATCCCAGTTAGCCAAAGTTTCTCCGGGATTTACTATTTCACTATCTTCTTTTTCCAAAATTGCTCCATAAGGAATTTTATAGCTTTCTTTAGCACGACCTAATTCATCTACTATTTGTATTTCAACATTACGTGAAGTAATTACTAATTTTCCATTAGAGTTAATAACTGATTTAGCATTTATTAATTTAATACGTCCATTATTCATCACCTGAATACTTGATTCTGCTACCGAACGTGATGCTGCTCCCCCGATATGAAATGTACGCATCGTAAGCTGGGTTCCAGGTTCTCCAATAGATTGAGCAGCGATTACACCAACCGCTTCACCTTTATTAATTAAATTTCCACGAGCCAGATCACGCCCATAACAATGAGCACAAACCCCAAAATCAGTTTCGCAACTTACTACCGAACGAACTTTTACACTATCAATAGAAAATTTTTCTAGTACTTCACATAAATTTTCATTCAATAAGATATTCCTAGCTATTAAAATTTCATTAGTACCAGGTATTAATATATTTTCTGCTGTTACACGACCTAATACTCTTTCTCTTAGAGAATTCTTAATATCTCCACCTTCAATTACTGATGTCATTGTAATTCCGTCATTTGTACCACAATCATCTTCAATTACTACTAGATCTTGTGCAACATCTACTAACCGCCTAGTCAAGTATCCTGAATTAGCAGTTTTCAATGCAGTATCTGCTAAACCTTTTCTCGCACCATGTGTAGATATAAAGTATTGAAGTACATTGAGTCCTTCACGAAAATTTGCAGTAATAGGCGTTTCAATAATAGAACCATCTGGTTTTGCCATCAGACCCCGCATTCCAGCTAACTGACGAATTTGTGCTGCCGAACCACGCGCACCAGAATCAGCCATCATAAAAATACTGTTAAAAGAAATTTGTTTTTCTTCTCTACCATTGCTATGGCTAAATATTTCAGTTGACAAATTTTCCATCATAGCTTTAGCAACTCGTTCATTTGCGGCCGCCCAAATATCAATTACTTTATTGTATCGTTCTCCTGCAGTAACTAATCCAGATTGAAATTGGTCTTGAATTTCGGATACTTCGGCTTCGGCATCTGTAATAATTTCTTGTTTATTATTTGGAATAACCATATCATCAATACCTACAGATGAACCCGAACGAGCTGCATATGCAAAACCAGCATACATCATTTGATCCGCAAAGATCACGGTTGGTTTAATACCTAAAATGCGGTAACATATATTTAACATTTGCGATATATTTTTCTTACCTAAAGGTTGATTAACAAGAGAAAAAGGTAGTCCTTTAGGGACCATCATCCAGAAAATGGCCCTACCAATTGTGGTATTTATTAGATTAATTTTCGAACTTAAATTACCATTAAGATTAATACTATATTCTGTAATACGAACTCTTACTCTTGCATGTAATTCTACTAATCCTGCACGATAAAGATGCTCCGCTTCTTTAGGTCCAGTTAAGATCATCCCTTCACCTTTGGCATGAATTTTCTCTCTAGTCATATAATATAAACCTAAAATGACATCCTGAGATGGAACAATAATTGGCTCTCCATTAGCTGGAGAAAGTATGTTATTTGTTGACATCATTAAAGCACGAGCTTCTAATTGTGCTTCCATTGTGAGAGGGACATGAACAGCCATTTGATCTCCATCAAAGTCGGCGTTATATGCAGCACATACTAAAGGATGTAATTGAATAGCTTTTCCTTCAACCAGTACTGGTTCAAATGCTTGAATACCTAATCGATGTAAAGTAGGAGCACGATTTAATAAAACTGGATGTTCACGAATTACCTCTTCTAAAATATCCCATACTTCAGGTTCTTCACGTTCAACCATTTTCTTTGCTGCTTTAATAGTACTAGCTATGCTTTTAGATTCTAACTTACCATAAATAAAAGGTTTAAATAATTCTAAAGCCATTTTTTTAGGTAAACCACATTGATGTAAATGTAAATATGGACCTACGGTGATAACCGAACGACCAGAGTAATCGACGCGTTTTCCTAAAAGATTTTGGCGAAATCTCCCTTGTTTTCCTTTGATCATATCAGCTAGAGATTTTAGAGGTCTTTTATTACAACCTGTTATAGCACGACCTCGACGACCATTATCTAGTAACGCATCAACTGCTTCTTGCAGCATCCTTTTTTCATTACGCACAATAATATCTGGGGCAGATAAATCTAATAGTCTCTTCAATCTGTTATTGCGATTAATTACTCTACGATAAAGATCATTTAGATCAGAAGTTGCAAAGCGCCCACCATCTAGTGGTACTAATGGACGAAGATCTGGAGGCAAAACTGGTAATACTGTTAAAATCATCCATTCTGGTCTATTACCAGAATAGATAAATGCTTCTAAAAGTTTAATCCGTTTCGTTAATTTTTTGCGTTTAGTTTCAGAATGTACTGAACTAAGTTGTTCACGTAATTGCCCGCATTCTTCTTCTAAATTCATATTTTTTAGGAGATCTTGAATTGCTTCAGCACCCATTTTTGCTTCAAATTCATCTCCAAACTCTTCTAGTGCATCTAAATATTGTTCTTCTGTTAAAATTTGACCACGTTCAAGATTGGTCATACCACCTTCTACAATAACATAAGATTCAAAATAAAGAATGCGTTCTATATCAGTCAAGGCAATATCTAGCAAGAGACCAATACGCGATGGTAAAGATTTAAGGAACCAGATATGGGCAATGGGAGAAGCAAGTTCTATATGTCCCATTCGTTCACGACGGACTTTAGATTGTGTTACTTCAACTCCACACTTTTCACAGATTACTCCTCGATGTTTAAGGCGTTTATATTTGCCACATAAACACTCATAATCTTTAATTGGACCAAATATTTTTGCACAAAACAGTCCATCTCGTTCAGGTTTAAATGTACGATAATTAATTGTTTCTGGTTTTTTCACTTCTCCAAAAGACCAGGAACGAATAATCTCTGGTGATGCTAGAGAAATTTTTATTGCATCAAACTCTTCAGTTTTAGTTTGGGCTTTCAAAAACTTCAGTAAATCTTTCACAAATTAGCTCCTGTCTGGTAGGATTAATATTGATTAAAGTTATAAAAGTACCTAATAGCTACGATTACTTATTCATCTTCTAATTCAATATTAATACCCAGCGACCTTATCTCCTTCAATAAGACGTTAAAAGATTCTGGCATACCTGGTTCCATCTGATTGTTACCTTCTACAATATTTTTATATATATTAGTTCTTCCATTTACATCATCAGATTTTACCGTTAGCATTTCTTGTAAGGTATAGGCGGCACCATAAGCTTCTAAAGCCCAAACTTCCATTTCACCAAAACGTTGTCCACCAAACTGGGCTTTTCCACCTAGCGGCTGTTGTGTTACAAGACTATAAGAACCAGTAGAACGTGCATGCATCTTATCATCAACTAAGTGATTCAATTTCAACATATACATATATCCAACCGTAACTGGTCGCTCAAACTGCTCACCAGTACGCCCATCAAATAAAATAATTTGACCAGAAGCTGGTAAACCAACTAACTTTAGCATTTCCTTAATTTCTAATTCTTCTGCACCATCAAAAACTGGGGTTGCTATTGGCATGCCTTTTTTTAAATTCTCTGCTAACACCAAAAAATCCTCATCGGAAATTTTTGATAAATCTACTGGATTAAGGATATTTCTTCCCAAATCATATATTTTTTGGATGAACTCCCGTAATAAGACAATCGGCCGATGCTGTTTCAGCATCTTATTAATTTGTTCTCCAATACCCTTAGCTGCCATACCCAAATGAGTTTCCAGAATTTGACCAATATTCATCCGTGATGGCACTCCTAATGGATTCAGCACGATATCAACTGGTATTCCATTCTCATCATAAGGCATATCTTCTACTGGATTTATTTTAGAAATGACTCCTTTGTTTCCATGTCTACCAGCCATTTTATCTCCAGGTTGTATTTGACGTTTCATAGCTAAATATACTTTAACTATTTTTAAAACTCCTGGAGCTAAATCATCTCCTTGAGTAATTTTACGACGCTTATCCTCAAATTTTTCCTCAAATTCATTTCTTAGATCATCAAATTGTTTTACCAATTTTTTTAATTCTTTCTGTTTATCAAAATCTTCTAAAATAATATCTAACCAGTTTTTGCGATCCAACTTTGATAGATTTTTCTTGGGGATTCCACATGATATCAATAATTCGTTAATTTTTCGTAAAATACCAGATTCTAAAATCTGTAACTCTTCAATTAAATCTTTTTGTGCTTTTTTTAATAATCTTTCCTCTATCTCTAAAGCACGTTTATCTTTGGTGACACCATCTCTAGTAAATACTTGAACATCAATAACTGTACCGGATACTCCATTTGGTACCCGTAAAGAAGAATCTTTTACATCAGATGCTTTTTCACCAAAAATTGCACGCAATAACTTTTCTTCAGGTGTGAGTTGTGTTTCGCCTTTAGGCGTTACTTTACCTACTAAAATATCACCTCCATAAACTTCCGCACCAATATAAACCATCCCGGCATCATCCAATTTAGATAATGCTGCTTCGCCTACATTAGGAATATCTGCAGTAATTTCTTCAGCACCTAATTTAGTATCTCTAGATACACAACAAAGTTCCTGGATATGAATTGTAGTAAATCGATCATCTTGTACAACCCGCTCAGAAATCAGAATAGAATCTTCAAAGTTATAACCGTGCCAGGGCATAAAGGCAACCCGCAGATTCTGACCTAAAGCAAGTTCACCCATATCAGTAGCTGGCCCATCAGCGATCACATCACCACGTTCAATTTCATCTCCTAATAAAACACAAGGTGTTTGGTTAATACAAGTGTTTTGATTAGAACGAGTATATTTAGTTAAATTATAAATATCAATTCCAGTGTCACCATGATGTATTTCGTGTTCTTTTACTTTAATGACAATCCTAGAAGCATCAACATATTGAACTATTCCTGCACGTTTGGCTAGAGCCGTGACACCAGAATCAATTGCGACAATACGTTCCATTCCTGTACCTACTAAAGGTTTCTCGGCAAGCAAGGTTGGGACTGCCTGTCGTTGCATATTGGCTCCCATTAAAGCTCGGTTAGCATCATCATGTTCTAAAAATGGAATAAGAGATGCACCAATTGAAACTATTTGTTGAGTAGCAACATCCATATAATCAATTTTATTACCATTAAATAAACTAGATTCATCTTTGTTACGACAAATCACTAAATCATCTGCAAATCTTCCATTGCTATGCAAATTAGCATTAGCTTGTGCAATAACATAATTTCCTTCTTCAATTGCCGATAAATAATGAATGTTATCTGTTACCACACCATTCTTTACTTTTCGATACGGGGTTTCTAGAAAACCATATTCATTTATTTGTGCGTAAACAGCTAAAGAATTAATTAAACCAATATTAGGTCCCTCAGGGGTCTCTATAGGACATACTCTGCCATAATGAGTTGGATGAACATCCCTTACTTCAAAACCAGCACGTTCACGAGTTAAACCTCCTGGTCCCAATGCTGAAATGCGACGCTTATGTGTCACCTCTGACAAAGGATTATTTTGATCCATAAATTGGGATAATTGACTTGAACAAAAAAAATCTTTTAACGTTGCAGAAATTGGTTTAGCATTAATCATATCTTGTGGCATGATGTTATCTAGATCACCAAGTGATAAACGTTCCTTGATCGCACGTTCTACACGCATTAAACCAATGCGAAATTGATTATCAACCATTTCACCTACAGAACGAATGCGACGATTACCTAAGTGATCTATATCATCTATTTGTCCTTTACCGTTGCGAATACTGATAAGTTTTTGTATGACCTTAATAATATCTTCTTTGCTAAGAATTCCTGAACCTTCAATAGATTGTTGGTTTAACGAACGATTTAATTTCATCCTGCCTACTGCAGATAAATCATAACGTTCTTCGGAAAATAATAAATTTTTAAATAAAATCTCCGCACTTTCAATTGTGGGTGGTTCACCAGGACGCATCATTCGATAAATTTCCAAAATTGCACTAATGCGATCAACAGTTGGATCGATGCGTATCGTTTCAGAAATATATGCTCCATGATCTAAATCATTTGTAAAAATAGTTTCGATGCATTTAATTCCTGAATTGGTTAATTTTTGCAGTAAATCTAATGAAATTTCAGTATTTGCCATGCAAATAACTTCACCAGTATTTTCATTGATATAATTTCTAGCTATAATTTTGCCGATAAGATATTCATATGGAACTTCAATATTTTTTACACCAGATTTTTCCAAAAGACGAATATGACGAGACGTAATGCGTCTCCCTTTTTCAATATAAACAGTACCATTAAAATTAATATCAAAGGAAGCCATTTCCCCAAGTAATCTTTTGGGAACTAATTCCATCTCTAATCGGTTATTATTTTTTATAATCACCACTACTTTTTCAAAAAAGATATCCAGCATTTCTTCAGTAGTAGAATTCATAGCTCTTAGTAGTATAGTAGCTGGTAACTTTCTACGACGATCTATACGAACAAAAAGATGATCTCTCTGATCAAATTCAAAATCTAACCATGAACCACGATAAGGTATAATCCGTGCATTATATAATATTTTACCTGATGAGTTATTTTTTCCTCTGTCACTATCAAAAAATACTCCTGGACTACGATGAAGCTGAGATACCACCACTCTCTCGGTACCATTGATCACAAATGTACCATTTTCTGTCATTAACGGAATTTCGCCCATGTAAACTTCTTGTTCTTGAACCCGCTTAATTTTTTCTGGATCTTCACGATCAAAAATTATTAGACGTAGCTCCACACGCAAAGAACCAGAATAAGTTAAGCCACGCATCTGACATTCTTGAACACTAAATGTAGGATTTGCTACTCGGTAGGTAATGTATTGTAGTTCAGAATTACCATTGTGATTTTTTATAGGAAATACCGAACGAAAAGCTGATTCAATACCATATTTACCATCATGATCTTTTTCGAGAAATTTATTAAATGAATCAAGCTGTATAGAAAGAAGATAAGGAATCTCTAATACTTTTTGATGTTTACCAAAATACTTACGAATGCGTTTTTTTTCTGTATAGGAGTAAACCATAGGTTTCCTCAGTGCGCTGAAAAATAGAACCACTCTGTCATTGAAGGACAGTTCGTAAAATTGACACTTTTATTATTAATAATAATTTAGAGAATATTCTTGAAATTATCTCAAGGATAAAATTGCTAAATTACATTATTATTGCTGCTGATTCTCAATCAGCAACCGGTTTTGGTGTCTAACAAAACCGTAAAATAATAAGTTAACTTATTTAAGTTCAACAGAAGCACCAACATCTTCCAATGATTTTTTTAATCCATCAGCATCACCTTTGCTAATACCTTCTTTGATAACCGTTGGTGCAGATTCAACCAAATCCTTTGCTTCTTTTAATCCTAAACCAGTTATACTACGTACAGCTTTAATTACAGCAATTTTATTACTACCAATGGCAGACAGAATAATATCAAACTCAGTTTTTTCTTCAATTTCTTGATTTGATGGTATAGTGGTGTTAACATTATTAACAATTGCGGCAGAAACGCCAAATTTTTCCTCCATCGCTGATACAAGCTCAGTAATTTCCATTACAGACATACTTGCTACAGCTTCAATAATGTTTTCTTTAGTAATAGACATAATGATTGTTCCTAAGAATCGATAATAATTTTATCAAATATGAAAATAGCATTAACCATTTAGTTCACTAAGATATACTAAGTTATCTTTGCTTTGCATCACGCAATGCAGCTAGAATACGAATCAGCTTACCAATAGCGGCTTCTTGTAGAGTTTTTATAAACTGTGCTAATGCTTCTTTATAAGTGGGTAACATTGCTAAACTATCTATTTGTTCACCTGAGATAAGTTTACCTTCAAAGGTCGCCGCTTTAACTTTGAATGTTATATTTTCTTTAGCAAATTCCTTAAATAAACGTGCCGCCGCTCCAGGATGATTCTTGGAAAATGCAATCAACGTAGGACCGAAAAAAAAATCTTTAAGACATTCAAAATCGCTAATTTTAGCTATTCTACGTAATAGGGTATTAGGTACCACACGCATATCAACACCAACTTCACGACCATTCTTACGTAATTTATTCATTTTATCTACTGATATTCCACAATTATCTGCAATAACTATGGACAGCGCTTTTTGAGCAATTTCACTAACTTTCGTAACGATTGCTTGTTTGTCTTCAAAATTTAAGGCCATTAATTATCATTTGCTCCTTGATTTATAATTAACTAAACTTAATCTTTATTTTAATCTAAACTTTTACTAACGTAAAGTTATGCTTAAGCAACTAACAAATTTAAACTACTTTGATCTATTACTATACCTATTCCCATTGTAGTAGTTAAGCTAATTTTTTTTAAATAGACGCCCTTTGACTGCATGGGTTTTGCTTTTATTAGTGCAATGATTAATGCTTCTAGGTTTTCCTTTAAGTCATTAGAAGTAAAATTTACTTTACCTATTGTAGTATGAATAATACCATTTTTATCGTTGCGATAACAAATTTGACCTGATTTAGCATTTCTTACGGCTTCACTAATATTTGTAGTTATCGTGCCTAATTTAGGATTTGGCATTAATCCTCTGGGCCCTAAGATATGCCCTAATTTGCTAACTAACTGCATTACATCTGGGGAAGCAATAACCAGATCAAATGGCATTTCACCTTTGCTTATCAATTCTGCTAAATCATGCATGCCAACTATATCTGCACCAGCTTCCATAGCATCCTTAACATTTGCACCCTGAGCAAATACAGCAACCCTTGTAGATCTTCCAGTACCATGTGGTAAAACTATCGCACCTCTAACGGCTTGATCAGTCTTACGTGCATCAATTCCTAGATTGACAGCAACATCTATACTTTCAATAAATTTAGCACTGGCTAATTTTTTTAATAAAATAATAGCCTCTTGAATTGCATATATTTTTTCTTTGTTAAATTTTTCAGTAATGAAAAGCTGATGTTTAGACAGTTTAACCATGTTTACCTCTTATTATCAGATTACCATTAAACCCATAGAACGAGCAGTACCTTCTATAGAACGAGTCATGGCTTGAAGATTAGCACCAGTCATATCCATAGCTTTAAGTTTGGCAATTTCCAATACCTGTATTTTAGTAACTTTACCTATTTTTTCCTTATTTGGTTTACTAGAACCTGATTGAATCCCTGCTGCTTTCTTTAATAATGCCACCGCAGGTGGCGTTTTCAGTATAAAAGTAAAAGAACGATCTGAATAAACTGTCACAATAACCGGAATGGGTAAGCCTTTTTCAAAATTTTCGGTAGCCGCATTAAATAATTTACAGAATTCCATAATATTTACACCTTGTTGTCCTAATGCTGGACCAACTGGTGGGCTAGGATTAGCAATTCCAGCGGCAATTTGTAGTTTTATATAAGCTTGTATTTTTTTAGCCATTACAATAATCTAATCCTTTTATTTAAATTCTACTGATCATTTTAATGTTTAATAATTCTATGTATATAAATTAGCATTTTTCTACTTGGCTGAAATCTAATTCTACTGGAGTAGCACGTCCAAATATAGAAACAGAAACCTTAATTATATTTTTTTCGTAGTCTACTTCTTCAACTACACCATTAAAATCTGCAAAAGGACCTTCGTTAACTCGTATCATTTCCCCTGGTTCAAATAATGTTTTCGGTTTTGGCTTATTTTCCGCTTGTTTAATACGATTAACAATGATATGAACTTCTTTGTCGCTTATAGGCGAAGGTCGATTATATCTACCACCAATAAATCCCATCACACGTGGTATACTGCGCACTAAATGCCAACTTCGATCATTCATTATCATTTGTACTAATATATATCCAGGAAAAAATTTACGCTCACTTTGGCGTCGCTGTCCACCTCGCATTTCAACTACTTCTTCCGATGGAATAATCAACTCTCCAAATAATTTATCTACTTTATGTAACTTGATATGTTCACGTAATGATTGTGCTACACGACTCTCAAAACCGGAATAAGCTTGAACAATATACCAGTGCATATCAGATGCTTCAAACATTTCACAACCTCAAGCTAGTTATTAATGATACTAAATGAAATAAAATGCTATCTAAGCCCCATAATATCAGTGATATTACTGCAGTTACTGCTGTAACGATTAAAGTAGTATGTAAGGTTTCTTGACTTGTAGGCCAACTAATTTTATAAATTTCATTTTTTGCTTCATGAAAAAATCTTAATATCAATTTACCATGATTTGTCAAGCTAGCAATCACGCAAGCGGTAACTATCATAAAAATGATAGTTAAGATACGTATTAATAATAGACTATGATGGTAATAATAATTACCTATAATTGCTATCATTAATAAAGCAATAACAGTTAACCATTTTATAATCTCTAATCGATTAGGTTTATTATTTGGCGATTCTTTATTAGCCATAAATAAAATTCATAAGCTAGCTTACAATAATGTAATAACTTTAGTGACTATACCGGCTCCTACAGTATGTCCTCCTTCTCTAATAGCAAAACGGAGTCCTTCATCCATAGCAACTGGATAAATCAGTGTCACCGATATTTTGATATTCTCTCCAGGCATAACCATTTCGACATTCTTGGGCAAGGTTACACTACCTGTAACATCAGTAGTCCGAAAATAAAACTGTGGTCGATAACCATTAAAGAATGGAGTATGTCTACCTCCTTCTTCTTTAGTAAGAACATATACTTCAGATTCAAACTTCATATGTGGTAGAATTGAATTAGGTTTAGCTAATACT